>DASRNC010000118.1:0-2410 GCA_035647595.1 Bacillota bacterium
GCGTGACAAGTCCTTAAAATCAAAATAGTAGTTTATTTGTCTTGTAACTGACTCTCTCGGGCAGTTTTTATTTAGGTAGGAATATAATATTCTAAAGTCCTTTTGAACCAGTAGACATTTTATTTCAGTTTCTATATGCATAGCTTTTGACCACTCCATTAGATAAATTTGTACTATTATATCATATGGCCTGGCTAATTATTTTTTAATAGGTCTTGGAGGGTAACAAATTCGTAACCCGCCTGCCTGAGTTTGTCTATAATATCTGGCAACGCTTGGACTGTCGCTTGTCGATTTTTACTACCACCAGCGCTATGCATCAGTATTATGGCTCCCGGATGAACGGTTTTGGTAACGCATTCTACTATTTTGTTGGAATCGTCAAAATACCAATCCATTGAGTCGACAGACCATACAATTACCTTGTAGCCTTCACTCTCCAGCATGGCCACTTGGTCTTCAGTCACCAGACCGTAGGGCGGCCTATAGATTTTCCCCCCTTCTATATAAGGGGCTAGTGCACCTTCACAAGACAAAAGCTCATTTTGGAAGTCCCCCATTTCAAGACTTGTAGGCCTTAAGTGGGACCAGCTATGGTTAGCAACCATATGATTGCCCCCTATTGTAGCTTGCATAGTTTCCTTGTAACTATTAACCTGGTTCCCTATATAAAAGAAGGTAGCTGGCACCCCATTCCTATTTAGTATCTCTAAAATTTTCTTAGTTGAACTATTGTCTGGCCCATCATCAAAGGTTAAAGCAACTTTTTTCTCATCTGTGGGCATTGATATAAAAAAGGACTGGGGGTATTCTTTATGTAGCTGTTTTGCTTGTGACCTAAATCGCTTAAGGTTTCCTTCTGTTTTTTCATCAAGGTGCAGGGGGACTTCCCTTATAAAGCTTTTATTATCAGTAGAAAGGCCTTCATCTACACCAATATTCGATAGTTGTTGATTGTCTGATTCATCTGTATTTCCCGCAATATTGTTTTCTTCGTCCAAGGGCCTCAAAGGTTTATGGATGAATAGGGTATAGGTACTTAAAACAAGTATCACGCCAAGTAAGATAGACGCAAGTAGCAGATATTTTCTATGCATATGTAATATGCACACCTCCAAGTTAGCATAGCTATTAATCGCACTAGATCAAGCGATTATATAGTTTGCCTCATATGGAGGATTTTTATTTATCCCAAAACAGGTATGGTCATAGTCTTCTTGTAAAGGCAGCTTTAATTCTGTATAATATAGGAAAAGAGGAGGGCGGGTCAATAGTGATGTCTGAGCAACGCAGAGATAATATATTAGTTACGATGAACAAGAGCAAGGCACCTATTACAGGCTCAAAGCTGGCGAAAAAGTTTAATGTCAGCCGCCAGGTTGTTGTACAGGATATAGCTATTCTTAGGGCTGCAGGCTTCGATATAATAGCTACACCTCGGGGCTATATGATGCCTGGTGCCTCTCAGCCAAGGCCAAGCTGCGTAATGGCTGTAAAGCATAATCATGCCCAGATAGGGGATGAGCTAATGTCAATAGTTGATCTAGGTGGAAAGGTACTAGATGTTATCATAGAGCATCCAATATACGGGGAGTACAAGGGTAGTCTGCAGCTGTCTTCTCCTAGTGATGTGAGGGCATATATGAAAGTGATGGATAAAAATGATGCAGAACCATTGTCTGCTTTAACTGAGGGCATCCACCTACACACTGTGGAGGCAGACACCATTGAAATTTTAGACGCAATTGAGAAGGTTTTAATGGACAAGGGCTACTTATTAAAGTGATTTTAGATCTTGTCTACATTAAATGAAACCTTTGTAAGGGCAAGTTCATCGAGTTCCTCTGCTTTTTTAGCTATATCCTCTTTGCTTATAATGTTTCTTTCTAATAGGAGTTCGATTATACTAGTTATGGCCAGTGTATTTCTGTATTCTACCTCTTTTATATCACCTAATTGTGAGATTATCTCAAGCTTATTCATTTAACCACGCCTTTCAAAAAGATAGGTCCACATATATTTTTACCCTATTTAAATTATATATACTGATAGGGGTAGCCGATTATGATAGATGTTATTGTGATGTATAAATGTACCCCCGTAGCAATTTTACTCTAATATAGAAGAAGATATTCCCACTTTTATGTAATGACTGATACTGCAGAATTGGTTCTTTAAATAGTCGAAAAAAGTAGTTGCGAACACGATACTTTGTTTAGTATACTAGAAGTAGCCAATATCTGAGATTTCACTAAGAAAGTGGTGAGTTATATGAGCGTAAGTTATAAAGGATTATGGAAACTGTTAATAGATAAAGAAATCAAGAAAACGAAGATGGGTGAGGCAATAGGAATCAGTACGAGTACTTTATCCAAGCTAAATCGAGATAAATATGTATCTCTCGATGTTT
>DASRNC010000119.1:0-5076 GCA_035647595.1 Bacillota bacterium
TACCACTTATATTCCTTTTTAATTTTTTTTGTCCCCCACTGGCCTCAATTTTTTGTATCTGATCATAAATGACCCTTGACCTTATGCCTGTCATCGACTCAAGTCTTTGCACATGTGACTCTCTTTCTATCAGGTTGTCCACACCTGCGAGTATCTTGGCAACCTCTGTACCAAAGTCCACCTTGCCAGATGGCGTGTCCAGGTCATAGCCCTGTTTGACCTGTTCAATCTTGTAGTCTATGAGGCCCAGACTCTGGGACATTAGCTTTTTGAAATACTCGGGGCCGTACCTATTCAATACATCATCTGGGTCCATGCCCTCAGGGAACTGCATAACCCTAACCCTATAGCCCGATTCACTCAATATATCGAGCCCTCTCAAGCTGGCCTTTTGTCCGGCTGTATCACCATCATAGGCTACAAATACATCAGAGGTAAACCTGCGCATTAGCCTTGCCTGGTCTGATGTTAAGGCTGTACCTAGCGAAGCTACGGCTTGCGGGAATCCAAACCGCCGGAGCGCTATAACATCCATGTAACCTTCTACAATAATCAAGTGCTCTAATGGTCTAATCTTTTTTGTCAAATTGAGACCATAAAGAGTAGCACTCTTATTGAATATGGGACCGTCAGAAGTGTTTAAGTATTTGGGGAGCGAATCATCCATTACCCTACCGCCAAAACCTATCACCTGGTCTCTTGGGCTTATGATGGGAAACATCAATCGGTTGCGAAACCTATCGTAAACCCTTCCCTTGTCCACGTTGTCCACCACTAGGCCTGCTGAAAGCATGTTTTTTTTATCATAGCCCTTAGCCTCTAATAGCTTTAGGACACTATCCCACTTGTTGGGTGCATATCCAATACCAAAAACCTTTATTTCCTGCATATCTATACCTCTAGCCTGTAGATATGATAGGGCTTCTTTGCCATCCTCAGTAAAGAGCATTTTATGATAAAATCTTGCACATGTCTTGTTTATATCATACAGCTCTTGCCGGGTATCCCTGGATATGCTTGGCTTCCTCTGATCTTGCCTATATTCCCTTTCCGGGGGCTCTATCCCGCTACGCTCGCCTAAAAACTTGACAGCCTCGACAAACTCCATACGCTCAATAGCCATCATAAAGGTTATAACATTGCCTCCTTCACCACATCCAAAACAGTGATAAGTCTGTCTTTCTGGAGATACATGAAAGGAGGCTGTCTTCTCATTATGAAAGGGGCATAAGCCGAAATAGCCCCTGCCGCTGGCTTTTAACGGAAGGTATTCTCTAACAATATCAACAATATCATTTCTGGCAGTAACCTCATCTATAAAATCATCAGGATACCACAGCATAAAACTCACCTGTTCTTTATGTATAATAAGTTCGCCGAATCCATATTTTTTCCTTCTTTTTTTCGGTTTTTCTTACCGGCCATTATGAAATCAAAAACTCGTCTCCTAGCATAGTCGTTTAATATTCGACATCATATCCCATAATCCTGCAAATTGATTATTATTGTTAAGTCGGTTTCCAAGCTGTGGGTATAAATAGCTCACGAAACATCCTAATAGCATATCTATCAGTCATGCCAGCAATAAAATCGCATACTACTTGTTGGGTCCCATACTCTTCTATATGTCCTAGATACTCACTAGGTATCTTTTCTAGATTTTTTAAGTAGTATTTAAACAAAGCCTCTAGCACATACATTGCCTTGTCGTCCTCAGTCTTTGCTTTGGAGTCAATATATACCCTGTTAAACATAAATTCTCTAAGAGCATCAGTAGCTTGCCTTATAGCTAGACTCATACTTATAGACTCTCCATTTACACTATTAGTAGCGCTATTAGTAACAATATCATTGACCATAGTATTGATTCGTTTTTTGTGGCTATCGCCCAGGATATCAATGCAATCCTTTGGTAAATCTCCCCCTGTTATTATCTTGGCCCTAAGTGCATCATCAATATCATGGTTTATATAAGCTATTCGGTCGCTAATAGAAACAACCCGCCCTTCAAGCGTGCCTGGCGTTCCTGATTTATTATGATGCAATATGCCGTCCCTTACCTCCCATGTCAGATTTAAGCCCCTTCCGTTTTCAAGTAAGTCTACTACCCTCAAACTTTGGACATTGTGCTTAAAGCCATCTGCAGATATGGAATCTAGTAGTCTCTCACCTGTATGCCCAAAGGGAGTATGCCCAAGATCATGTCCAAGGGCTATAGCCTCTGTCAGGTCCTCATTTAACCTTAAGGCCCTAGAGATGGTCCTGGCAATCTGGGATACCTCTAATGTATGTGTTAGTCTATCCCTATAGTGATCGCCCTCTGGAGATATAAAAACCTGTGTCTTATACTTTAATCGGCGAAAAGGTTTGCAGTGTAAAATTTTGTCCCTATCCCGCTGGAAATTAGTTCTAATATTACAGGGCTCACTATGCTTCATCCGCCCCCTACTCTTGCTGCTTAGGGTGGCAAAGGTAGATAGGTGTTCTCTTTCAAGGCGCTCTGTTGCCTCTCTAATCATATTAATTCCTCCCTATAGACATAGAACCCACCAGTATTATATATACAACATAAAACACGCGATAACCTTCTTTTTGATAAATAAAACACATGGCCTTGATATTAGACCATGTGTTTATAGCTGCATTGTATGATATTACTTGCTATTTACACCAATCAGATCATAACCTGCTTATTCAATACCGTCGGAGATATAGCATTCCTTGAAAATGGCTTTAATCTAACACTAAAGTTAAAGGTCTCATCAGCCTTTAAAATGTATTTATCCAAGGGTCCAGGCCCGCAGCTATTAGTGCCTATACCATTATGGCGATAGTCAAGGTTTAGGGTGATATAATCCCTCTCCACTAAATCAGTCCTATGCCTTGCATTTTCAAAATCCTCTTGTCTGTACAAGTGGGCACTGAAATTAAATTTACTATCAGCAGCTGCAAATAAACCTATCCCCGTTAGGTCAGTAGCTGATACCCAGCTTGTATCGGACCTATTACCATTTTCCTGGGGGTATACATAGGGAGTGGAAAGGTCTTCTATGCCAAGATTGTAGGTGGCAAATCGGCCTGCCTTCTTGGTGTCGATATAGGACTCGCCGGGTCCCCTTCCGTACCAGCTAAATCGTTCCATACTCTTAGGAAGGCGCATTTTAAGCCCAATCCTCGGCAATGTTTCTGGCGGGTTTTTCCCCTTTAGGTCACCCACTACCCTTAAGCGAACATCACCACTTTTATATATGGTATAGGTGTACTCACTGGAAAAGCCCCAAGCATGTACGGGAGGTGCTATCCTAGCCTTTATATGGACCCTTAGGAAGTCTCCATCCAGCTCCCAGCTAAAGCTATCTACCCGGTGGGTCAGGGCATCTAAGCCTGCCTTTTTCCACTCTTTCTTTACATACATCTCATTATCTGTTGGTGCATGCCAAAAATTCAGCCTAGGTCCACTAATTATCATATCCTTGCCCTCATGTTTCCAGGAGCTGATAGTTCCATACACAGTATCGAAAGTTATTTTAAAGTCAGCCCCTTCAACTAACAAGTCTTTGTCTCCCTCAGTAAATACAAGGGTTGGTAAATGGTTGCCTAGAGGGCGTGCTAGGGCTTCTGTTTGAGCTACAGGAAGCTTTAACTGTGCCCAGGCTATCTCATGCCCCTGTTTGGCCCACATCTCATCCCAGGCCAGTGCAAACCTTATATTGAGCCAATAATCCGTCTTGGCTTGCCCCACCTTGGGTAGCTTGTAGGGCAATATGATTTGGGCGCTTTCACCTGCCTCAAGCTCGGGTAATTCTATTATGCCCCTAGAATAAACCTTATCATCATGGGCGATTTCCCATGTGGCCTGTAGGTGGTCTAGCCCTATAAAGTCATATAGGTTTGTAAGTTTAATCTCGCCCTTGTCTAAATTAAGGGCCTCTACCCTTATAGGCTCTATCACCTTTTTATATTCTATGAGGCCAGGTGAGGGTGTCCTATCGGGAAATATTAGCCCATCTATAATGAAATTACCGTCATTGGGTTTGTCGCCAAAATCTCCCCCATAAGCATAGTAAAGCTGGCCCTTATTGTCAGTTTGCTCTATACCATGGTCTATCCATTCCCAGACAAATCCACCCTGTAGCCGGTCGTGGGAATAGAAAATATCCCAGTAGTCTGCAAGCCCGCCTGGACCATTGCCCATAGCATGGGCATACTCGCACATTATATGGGGATATCTGTGAGATCCTTGTCCTACCTGGTCCATTTCCTTATGGCTAGTATACATGGTGGAGTGAACATCACAGGCCTTAAGTTCATAATTTCCATCCTTAAAATGGCCTACAGACTCCCCTTCATAGTGGACCAGCCTGGTGGGGTCATTTTCCTTAATCCACTTGTATGTGGCAATATGGTTTTGCCCAAAGCCTGATTCATTCCCTAGGGACCACAGTATGATTGATGGGTGGTTTTTGTCCCGCTCAACCATTCTAGACACCCGGTCTATATAGGCCTCTTGCCAAACAGGATTATCACTTAAGGCACTTACACCCTCTCCATATTCAAATCCGTGTGTCTCAATATCTGCTTCATCTATCAGGTACAAGCCATACTCATCACATAACTGATAAAATTTTGGGTCGTCAGGGTAATGGGCAGTCCTTACAGCATTTATATTGTGCTGCTTCATTAAGAGTACATCCTCTACCATGGTTTCATAGGGTATGGCCCTACCCAGCCTAGGATGGTGCTCATGGCGGTTTACACCCTTAAACTTGATTGCCTTGCCATTGACTAGCATAAGGCCATCCTTGAGCTCTACACAGCGAAAGCCTGTCCTATGTGGAATGACCTCAGCTATTTGACCAGACCCATCCTTGAGTACAATAAGGGTATGATAAAGATAAGGAGACTCAGCTGACCACTTGTAGGGCTTGTCTACAGGCAGGGAAATATTTAAGCTGTTTATCCCCTTTTCCAGTCTCAAATCCTTAGAATCACCCTTTATGACTAAATTCTTTTCCTTATCAAGTAAAATTGCTTCTAAAGTGTAGTCCTCAGCTACTTGGGCCTTAAGATTAGATA
>DASRNC010000120.1:0-4728 GCA_035647595.1 Bacillota bacterium
GTAATAGATATGTTATTCTATAAAAAGCAAAATACTCCTTCTTTGTATGTAAATATTAGTAATAATTTGAGCACTAATCGTCTACATTACTACCATAATCAAGCCTTATCACATCGTAATATCCTTTGTTTTCAATGTCCCTTAATCCTTGTAGCAATACGCTGATATGTTCCTCTTTGCCAAGTTGTCTGCTAAAGCTAATTTCTATAGTACGGTCATCCTTCCAAATCAGATTATTGTAGATAATACCAGCTTCGTCATCAGAGATGTGGTCTATATTGGTTTGAATCTCTCTTGTATCCATGTCTCCACTAAACCTAATCATTATCTTATTGTCAGCATTGTTAAAATCCTCAATGGTGCCACTTGTAGGGTAGATCTCCACTATATTGGCTGGTGATACATGCTCTGTTAGTATACCTGAAAGAGAGGATATAAGAATTGCAATAATAAAGCAAGGTAGTGCAAAACTCATAGAGGAAATGCCCTTGTCTACAATATCCCTATTGCTAGCCTGGGTATAATTAGTCAGCAAATAATCTATCCTTCCATAAATAAAGTCCTGCCACACATAGGCAAAGGATACACCTACTAGGGTAGAAAGGCTAAGGACAAGACTGTTGATCCGCCAGCCCTTAATAAAACTTGCTGTTGGTATGACAAACCACATAATAATCAGCAATAGCAAGCTAAAATAGGCCATAGGGTCCTTCAAGATTTTCGCCCTATCCCTTTTATACAGATGCAATAAGGTCAGAAACAATATAGGAGTGAAAGCCCAAACAATAGATGATGGTCCGCTAACCCATATCTTTAAAAAAAAACGTAAGAGCTGGGATATTAGGATAGATCCTGCAATCAAAATAAAAAATCTTTTTGTACCAAGAACCCTTTCACATATTACCCCAAAGGTCAATAATACTAATACATTTAACAAAAGCTGTAGCAGGGGGTTGAGCATCCCTACATGTCCTATAGATGCACCATGGTCCAAGTAGCGCGTTAAATGCTGCCATGTATAAAATACAGGTCCTTGTCCCCCAAAAATATCATAGTACTCAGGATTGAAATAGGTAGTAACGGACACCAATATACAAGAATAAGCTAGAATGAGCGACAAAAAAGGAATACCTATCCTCTTTTTATACAATGAATTAAAAAGCAAGCTACCACCCCTTGATGTAATCCGTAATCAGTTTAACTATAAACATTTTACAACAAGGTTATACATAATGTCCACCGTCAATCTCATATTTCATTTACTCAAAGTGCTGAATGTGATAAAATACCCATTATATATGGATATATACGCAGTTTTTACCCAGTTAATGATAAAGCACGATGAGGTGAAATTTCTTGAGTGAGAAAACAAAGGCCCTATGGTCCGCCTTTCCCTATACTATTCCAGTCCTTACTGGCTATATGTTCTTAGGTATCGCCTTTGGACTGCTTTTAAACAGCAAGGGCTATGGGCCTGGATGGGCATTTTTTATGAGCCTTTTAACCTTTGCTGGTTCGGCCCAGTACCTGGCTATAAGCTTTCTAAGCTCTGCCTTTAACCCCTTATATGCATTTTTGATGACCCTGATTGTAAACGCCAGACATATATTCTATGGTATCTCCATGTTAAACAAGTACAAGGATACAGGCAAAAAAAAGCCCTACCTTATATTTGGCTTAACTGACGAGACCTTTTCCATCGTCTGCTCCGCCAAAGCACCCAAAGGGGTGGATCAGACCTGGTTTATGTTTTTTGTTACCCTCTTAGACCATATCTATTGGGTTTCCGGCTCCCTTATTGGATCCCTACTAGGCTCTGTGGTTAGCCTTAATACCCAAGGCCTTGATTTTGTTTTGACTGCTCTTTTTACAGTAATATTTGTTGACCAGTGGAAGGCTCAGAAAAACCACCTACCTGCCCTTATTGGGGTTTTCTGTTCGCTAGCCTGTCTACTAATCTTTGGACCTGATAGCTTTATTATCCCTAGTATGGCCGCTATTCTATTAGCCCTAGGTCTGACCCAGCGGATAAATGATGTAGATAGCAAAGCAGTAGAGGAGGTAGCATGATGAAGCTAACCTATACCCAAGCCCTTATTACTATACTAGTAGTAGTTCTTGGAACCATGATAACTAGGGTTTTACCCTTTCTGCTCCTTAGGGGATCTAGGTCTAACAGCCCCTTTATAAACTACCTTAGCAAGGTCCTACCCTACTCTGCTATTGGCTTTTTAGTTGTCTTTTGCCTCAAGGATGTTAGCCTGGGGCCACCGACCTTTGCTGGACCAGAAATAATCTCAATAGTCACAATAGTAGTCCTCCACTATTGGAAGGAAAACACCCTCCTTAGTATAGGCCTTGGAACAGCCCTGTATATGGTCTTGGTTCAACTGGTATTTGTTTAGCTCTCCCCTTGTAATGTTTAAAATATGAAAAATCGGGTATTTATAAGTATGACATAAAACAGATAATTAGGAGAGGATAGTTTATGAAAAATTATAATAAGTTAAATGTCTATTTATCAAATCTAGCTGTTTTGAATGCAAGCCTACATAATATTCACTGGAATGTCGTGGGGAAAATGTTTGTGAAGGTCCATAACTTTACAGAAGAGCTCTATGATGATTTCTTTGAAAAGTATGACGAAGTAGCTGAATTACTAAAAATGAAGGGTCAAAAGCCCCTGGTTACTTTATCAGATTATCTAAAAAATGCTAGTGTAAAAGAGCTAGAAGATGATAAATTTACATTTAAAGAAGCACTTGAGCATGTTTTAGACTACCTAAATGAAATGAAAAGACTTGCAACTGAGATTAGAAATGAAGCAGATGATGACAACGATTTTGAAGTAGTTGCAATGTTTGAAGACCATGTTGCAGGCTATAGCAAAAACATTTGGTTTGTCAGTGCAATGCTAGATTAATCTAGACCTAATTTAATAAAAATGCCGGCTCTTTTTATGAGCTGGCATTTTTATTATCCATAAACCCTCCCCAAAAGCGCAAGCCGGAATACTATCTTACCAATATGCTACTAGATAATTCTCAGCTGCCTATTTGCACCTTAACGGCCATAACTTCTTTTGTGGGATGATTTAAGCGACAAATAGGTAGATATATAGATAATAGCAGTAATAATGAGGGTTATTAATAAATAGATTGCCCTTGTATTTTCAATTGGATTTATACTATAGTCCTTGAACAAGATATTTCCTGATAAAAGGGGAGTCAGTAGGATATAGTCAAATATATTGATATTGAGAAGGGACAATAAAATAGACATGACCAGGACTAAGGTGGATACAAGGGCCGTACTTATAGCGCTTTTTAGTTTTACCGAAATAGCAAAGACAAGCATCATAGCCCCTATAAGTCCAATTAGCCTAATAAGGCTTATTAGGAGTAAATACCCTAGTATTGATATATTAGCCCTTAGATTGTGAAGATGACTCATGCTAAAAGCAGGAGCATGGATAGCCCTTGTACCATAGGCCTGAAAAACATTATAAAAGTAGGGCAGGTAAACTATAGCAAATATAAGAGTACTTATGATTAGGGATATAAGTAGCTTAGAATAAAATGATCTCCTCCTCCCATGCCTAGATGGCAAGATTATATTTATCATCCCTGACTGGTACTCACAGCTAAAGACTGAGGAGAATGAGGATATAACTATAATCAATGATAGGAGAGCAAGCTGTAAATCCTTGGAGCTGGATTCGCCAGCAGTTAGTAGAGTGTATCCTGAGTCATATAAGAACCACCCCTTTAGACTGTATTCATCTTCCATTTCCTTTAGATAAGTATACTGGTCTAGCACCATGTAAAATGCATTTTGGCCAGCTAGCTCTCTGGAAAGCTTTTCTATCTTATAGCTATTTTCATCTGGGTTCAAATATAGGTCCTGTAGCTGACTTATTACCTGCTCAAATCTTTGCTCTTCTGCCATAAGAAAGTCTTCCTTTTTCTCAGTAATCTCACCTTCTAGCTCAAGCATGTACCTTTTGTAGTATACTTCATCAATTGTGCTGTATCTCTCAGTTAGTGGCTGATAAGAGTAGATCTGAAAAGCAACTAAGGCACAAAGTACAAGTAAAGCCTTATTTGAAATCATTATTTTGTATAGCTCATGGGGGAAAACCCGGACTGATCCAGATATCCGGTTTTTCTTAGTAGGGCTTGTCCTTAGCTTTAAATAAGCAGCTAGCCTTGACGGCACCTTTATCTCTTTAGATTTTGAGAAAACTATAAAAGACACTAAAGCCACTAGGGCAGTTCCTATAGTAACCGCAACTACAAAAACAGGAATATAGTTAATAGGAAATCCAAAAAAATTGAGATTACGGTAATTGGCAAAAATCTTGTATGTATCTAAAAATGCCACTAGGTTAAGGTATTTAGCTATAGCAAAAACAGATGATGATGGTATAGTATAGTACAATACTGCATTTATTCCAAATAGCAAAGCATTAACTAAATATACGCCAACAGATGTATTTACGCAAAGGCTGATAAGGATAAGCAGGCTAGATATCAGGATGTATACTGCTAATTTAGATAATAAAAACAATGCAAAAAACTGTGTCACATTTATCTCTAGGTTTGATCCAATATATCCACTTACAGATTGGATAAACCTCCCTATATCACCGAATCCATAAGTATAATAGGCCAAGGCGAAGTTTGTTGCATACAGCACTAGCTCAATCAAGACACAGGAGAGTATAGC
>DASRNC010000121.1:0-3512 GCA_035647595.1 Bacillota bacterium
TTACTACACTCCTCTTGTGAATATTTGTCGCTTATTTAAAGCTATTTTATGCTTACTTATTTTGTGAAAGTTTTATTATTTCTCTAGCTGCAGATTCATCAGTAACCAAAGTGCAATTTTCCCATCCGGTTAATACTGCTATTATGGCCTCGGCCTTTTGCCTGCCGCCAGCAACACCGACTGTTTTTGGTATAGCCTTTAGGTCTTTTATTTGTAATCCAATTGTACTAGTGGCTAAAACTAATTGGCCTGCATTATTAAAATAATGGCCGAAGGCTTCGGCAACTGCTCCTTCTGTCCTAAGAACACCTATTTGAGATGTCGATAGGTTGCGTTTTTCTGCCATTTCCTCAGCCCGCCCTATGCCACATACTAATACATCTGCTTGCTTTACATCATTTATAACGCTTTTTGTATATGCATCATCAAGCAAGGATTCAGCTGCTTGCTTGCTTAACTGATCTGGCAGATGCAAGAGCCTATATTGGCCTCCTAGCTTTTTGGCAAATATTGATGCCACTGTATTAGATTGATATTCGACCTCTTTTCCAATACCACCCCTTGCAGGAAGTACTGAAATGTTCTTATAGGACTTATGTTTGACAAGGGCATTTGCTGTCGCTGCAAGACTTGAACCTCCTGTTACAGCAATCTTTTGTCCGTCGTAAATAATATCGTCTAATAGTACTGCTGCTGCCTTGCCCATGGCTAGAAGGATACTCCTTTCTATATCGAGCTCACCAGGAACTATCACAACTTTCTTTACCCTTAGGATGGACTCAAGCCTGCGCTCAAGCTCATTGATCCCACCTAAGGCATTTGCATATTCCCGTAACTTGTCAAGGATCTCTTCTCCCTCTTTAGTAATAACCATCCCAGATGGTCTTATGTCAATCAAACCTGAGTCCTTGAGTACTGCTGTGTCACTGCGAATAATCCGCTCACCTATGCCCATTATAGCAGAAAGTGTCCTCCTGCCGATAGGCTGGTTTGCATAAATTGTTCGTATAATAGTATATCTCTTTTCGAATAATGTTATCATTTCGGGAATTACCTTGCTTATTAAGGCTTGACTGTTCATATTTGAATCCCCTTGGACTTATTTTATCCCGCCGTACATGGAACGTCCCGCTTGTGGCAAAAAATATAACTCAATTGCCAAACATATTCTATAACAATGTATTTGCTAATTCAATACTAAATAGCATTAAATACTAATAATATTTGCTATCTTTTTCTTGTTTTATTTATCCTTCATCCTGTAATCCCAGAAAGCAAAGCTGGCGCAAGGCTTCGTATGCTACTATAGCCACAGAATTGGACAGGTTTAAGGATCTTGACTTGGCCTTCATTGGAATCCTAATGCACCTATCATAGTTGTCCGCAAGCAGTTGCCCAGGCAAGCCTGCAGTTTCCTTGCCAAAAAAAATATAGGAATTTTCGCTGTATTTAGCACTGGTATATGTATTTTTGGATTTTGTAGATGAAAAAAAGAAATCCCCCTTTGGATATTTTCCAAAAAAACCGTCTAGGGATTCATGGTACTCTATATCTATATACTTCCAGTAATCAAGGCCTGCCCGCTTTAAGTGGCGGTCATCAACAGCAAAGCCTAGGGGCTTGACAAGATGCAGCTTGGAGCCGGTGGCTGCACAGGTCCTAGCAATATTCCCGGTATTTTGTGGTATTTGCGGCTCTACTAAAACAATATTTAGTGGCATTCCTATCACGCTTTCATTTGTTTTAATCTGTCATTACTTGTTAGTTTGTACCCTATACATTCTTTATAATATTAAAGTATTCACCTGGTCTACGCAATGTAAAATATGGGCTAGATTTCTTTTTCTGTCTCACATAGGCAGGATCTATTTCCGCTACCACCAATTCGTTTTTATTTGAGCCTTTGACAATAGTCTTGCCATCAGGTCCCACTAAAATGCTCTGTCCAATGTACTCTACACTGTGTTCAACCCCTACCCGGTTGCACATTCCTATATATAAGCAATTTTGGTATGCAATTGTTTTTAGCTCTGCTTCATACATACCGATATCTTGACCCGAATGCAAATAACCGGGTATTAGTACTATGTCTGCATCATGCAATGCCAGCGACCTGGTCGCTTCGGGAAAGTGCCTATCATGGGATATAAGTACACCGACTCTGCAATGCTGTGTATTGAATACATGAAAGTCTCCACAGCTTGGTGTGAAATAGTTTTGGGCATAGTAACCCCTTATCTGGGGTACATGTATCATACGCGATACACCCAGTATTTTACCTGTATTGTCTAATACAGGTGCCGAGCTAAAAAATTCATAATTGAAAATCTCCATGTAGTTTAGTATAACAGCTACCCCTAACTGCTTTGCCGATTTTTGAAATCGTTCCACAGTTGGGCCGGGTATCCCCTCTGCATGTTGAAAAGGATAATGATTATCCATCCTATGAAGAAAAAAGTCGGATAAATGCATTTCAGGAAAGCATAACAGTTTGAGATCCAGTTTCCCTGCAAGGAGCATAAACTCTAAGCATTGTTCCAAATTGTCTTCAAACTTACTACTGCTCTCTATCTGCGCAAAACCTATTTTCATTCTGCTCACGCTCCTTATTACATCCTATGAAGAGTATGAACAAAAAATGACGTAGGCCTTGTTAGGCAAGGCATCTGACATGCTCTTATTTTTCTATATACAAAATCCCTATAGTGCCTGGACCGCAGTGGCTCGCAATCACAGTTCCCGCCTCTGTCACTATAATATCCTTGATATCAAGCTCATCTTCGATTCTTTGCTTGAAGTATTTAGCAGCTTCTGGATTGGACGTATGGGTAATAAAAACCCTATCTGCATCTATATGCGTCCCATCACCCACTGTTAAGTCATAGTAATCCTTTAGGCAGGCTTTCCATTTGCCGCGAAACTTGGCCCCAACTACCATGCCTCCATCCTTTACTATAATCTGGGGATGGATTTTAAAAACATTGGTGGCTAGTAACTTAATGGAGCTACATCTTCCACCCATATGCAAAAACTTTAAAGTGTTTAATATAAAGCTCGCTCTTACTTTAGGAACTATGGCGGTTATTGCTTTGACTATATCCGAAGCATCCGAACCTGCTAAAGCCATCTCTGCTGCCTTTAGTACTTGAAGCCCTATACCTGTCGAAAGGTTTTGTGAATCTATTACATGTACCCTGCCCTCATCAAGTTCCTTTGCTGCCAAAACAGCTGATTGAAATGTTGCAGATAGCTGCGAAGAAAGACCCATGTAAACTATATCGTAACCCTCATCTATATAAGGTGCAAAGGCATTAGTAAAATCTCCTATAGTAGCAGCTGATGTTTTCGGTAGTATGCTAGTCTCTTCTATTATTTTATACAAGCTGTCTGGCTTCATTTCTATTCCATCTAAATAACTCTTACCATCTACGATCACATACAGCGGGACAAGGCCAATTTGATATTTTTCTATATGTTCACTTGGTAAGTCTACTGTACTGTCTGTAAATACC
>DASRNC010000122.1:0-2060 GCA_035647595.1 Bacillota bacterium
GCGATACATTAAAGCAATACCTGCAACTAGGGGACAGGCCTGTGCTGGCCCATACCCTATCTGCCTTTGAGAGAGCAGGGTCCATAGATGCTATCATACTGGCCATAGACCCCCTAGAAGAGGATTATATTAAAAACGAGATCATAAATAGGTATGGGATACAAAAGCCCATTTATTTTGTACCAGGCGGTCCACAACGCCAGCAATCTGTTGCCAATGCTTTGGACTATATAGGACAAGGGGACTTGGTTCTTATCCACGACGGGGTGAGACCCCTTGTTTCGCCGAAGGTCATAGAGCAGACTATCATAGCCGCAAGAGAATATGGTGCAGCAGCAGCTGGCATGCCTGTCAAGGATACAATAAAGAAAGTAAACAAAGACGGATTTGTCCTTTCCACACCTGACAGGTCTACGCTCTGGCAAATACAGACGCCCCAGGCCTTCAAATTAGACCTAATAAAGGCTGCCCATAAGAGGGCGAAAAGGGATGGACATATGGCCACCGATGACAGCTCTTTAGTTGAGCGGCTGGGCCAACCAGTCAAGCTCGTGGAGGGTGGCTACCACAATATAAAGATAACAACACGCGAGGATATAGAAATAGCACAAGAACTTTTAAAGACAGGGGTGTATACATAATGAGAGTGGGCTATGGCTATGATGTGCACAAACTTGTTAAGGGCAGGCAGCTTATTATTGGAGGCCTTAATATCCCATGGGAAAAGGGTCTACTAGGCCATTCCGATGCGGACGTCTTGCTCCATGCCCTAATGGATGCCCTGCTAGGGGCCGCAGCTTTAGGGGATATAGGGAGACATTTTCCTGATAGCCATGGAAAATATAAGGGAATATCAAGTCTTTTACTGCTTGAGGATGTATTAAAGCTACTAAAAGGTAAAAACTATAAAATAGTAAATATCGATGCAACTATAATGGCCCAAAGACCCAAGTTTATGCCCCATATACCCGCTATGGAGGACAAGATCGCCTCCACATTGGGCTTAAGCCTGGACTCCATCAACATAAAGGCTACAACAACAGAGGGCTTAGGCTTTATCGGTAGAGAAGAAGGCATTGCAGCCTCGGTGGTTGTGCTCATAGAATAGTTGCTCACAAGGAGAGAAAGACAAAATGAAGAAGATTTTATCCCTATTGATAATAGGATTAATCTTACTAGCCAGCCCCTTATATGGGCAGGCTGACAGTAGAAATGTGGTTAGTCTGGGGGCCAACCTAGATGAGGGCCAGCGAGAGCAAATGCTTGACCTATTTGGAGTCAATGAGGGTGATGCAGAGATAATTGAGGTAACAAACCAAGAGGAACGCTCTTATCTTGAGGGGCTTGTTTCTGAGGAAAAGATCGGAACTAGGGCTATATCCTCAGCCTATGTAGAGATTTTGGATGAGGGTGATGGCATAGAGGTAGAAACCCATAACATTAACTGGGTGACCAAGGAGATGTATGCCAATGCCATGGTGACCGCTGGACTTGAAAATGCTCGTGCTACAGCGGCTGCACCCTTTAAGGTATCTGGGACTGCTGCCCTGACTGGTATAATGAAGGCCTTTGAACTTGCAACAAACCAGGAGCTATCAGAGGATGCCAAGGAGGCAGCCAATGAAGAGCTCGTTAAGACAGGTGAGCTTGGCGAGGATATTGGCCAGGACAAGGCCGCAGCCCTTATAAAAGCTATCAAGGAGCGTATAGCTAGAGAAGATATCTCGACCAGTGAGGATATAAGGCGGGTTATAATAGAAATTGCTGCAGACCTTGATATAACCCTAACAGATGACCACCTAAACTCTCTAGCAAATCTAATGGAGAAAATCAGCAAACTTGACCTCAACGTTGACAAGCTAACGGACCAGCTTGAAAATATCAGTGGGCATCTTGACAATATTAGAGAAACGATTGAAGAAAACAGAGGCTTGATACAGCAGATAATAGGCGCAATCCAGAGGTTTTTCCAGTGGTTGTCGAATTTACTGCGGGGTTAGCTGGTATAAATTAAACTGGCATGCATTTTAAAAGCCTAGGTACCGACCACAGTATAGGCC
>DASRNC010000123.1:0-7700 GCA_035647595.1 Bacillota bacterium
GGTCTGCCATCACAGGGATCTATTTTCAGGGAAGTGATGATCAACTACCTGACTCTATTTTGGAAAAAGACTATTTGCAAAAAGAGACCGAGCTTTTAAGCCAAGCCAGCCAGCAGCTTTTCGATTACTTAGATGGTGAGCGGTATAGCTTTGACCTGCCCCTGGCAGCTGAGGGCACAGCCTTTCAGCAAAGGGTTTGGCAGGCCTTAGAGGCTATTCCATATGGTCAGGTAAAAAGCTATAAGGATATTGCCATAGCCATCGGCAATAAAAATGCAGCCAGGGCTGCGGGTATGGCCAACAATAAAAATCCTATACCCATAATCATACCCTGCCACAGGGTTATAGGTGCAAATGGCCAGCTCATTGGCTATAGTGGCGGACTAGACATAAAAAGATACCTGCTAGATTTAGAAAAGAAGCACAAACTTTAGATCCTAAGGAGAGGCAAAATGGAAATATTCAAATACGGACAAGAGGAAATAGACTATCTTAAGGGTAAGGACAAGCGGTTGGCTAGGGCTATAGACCGTATAGGCCCAATAAAGCGAGAGCTAATACCAGACCTCTTTCCTGCCCTAGTAAACAGCATAATAGGCCAGCAAATATCAGCAAAGGCTGCAACTACTGTATGGAATCGAATGCTTGATTTGATGGCTGGTAATATTACACCAGAGAAGGTATGGTCAAAATCTGTTGATGAAATACAAAAATGTGGTATGAGTACGAGAAAGGTATTTTATATACAGGATGCAGCAGAAAAAATACTAACAGGAAAATTCGACATGGATGGGCTCAAGGGCCTGCCAGATAATGAGGTGAAAAAGCAGCTTTCATCCTTAAACGGCATAGGTGAATGGACTGCTGAGATGCTCATGCTGTTTTCTATGCAAAGGCCTGATATCCTTAGCTGGGGCGACCTAGCCCTGAAGCGGGGTATAATGATGCTCTATGGCCATAAAACACTGGATAGGACGAGGTTTGACAGGTATAGGCGTAGATACTCCCCCTATGCTAGTGTAGCCTCCCTTTATCTGTGGGAGATTTCTGCAGGCAAATAGGCCATAACTAGTAATATTGCCAGGCATAACAGGGACTCTGATATCCTCATAGACACAGTTGAGCCACAAAGCTCCCAATGCCCTCTTCAAAATTGACACCAAACCTATCATCAGTACCTGCTAGCCAGGTCCGCTTTATACTGGCCACTGTGTAATCAACAGCTATCTTTGTTGCCCTCTCCAGACTAAGGCCCCTTATTAGGCCAGCTACTAGGGCAGAGCCGAAAACATCTCCCGTTCCATGATAATGGCCCTCTATTCTTTCTTCAAAGGTATGGTTGATTTCGTTTTTTTCAGCATCATAGCTAGCAGCCCCAAGCTGGTGGTCATCATAATATACACCAGTCAGGACAACCTTCTTGGCTAGCTGGGACAAGCCCTTAAGCAAGTCCTCTATATAGCCTTGTGTATATGGTCCCTCCTCATAGGGTCTACCCAGCATAAAAACTGCCTCTGTCATGTTAGGCACTATTATATCTGCCTTTGAGGCCAGCTTTTTCATTTCCATTGGGAAGTCCTCTGAAAATGTCTTGTAAAGCCTGCCATGGTCAGCCATTACCGGGTCTACTACTATGAGGGTTTCCTCACTATTATACATATCAAACACATCACACAGGATTTCAAGCTGGTCTATGGAGCCTACATAGCCTGTATAAATCCCATCGAACTTAAGGTCAAGTGTCTTCCAATGGTTTGCAAAGGGCATGATTTCATCTGTCAGATCCAGATAGGTATAGCCCTTTATTTCGCCTGTATGGGTGGATAATACTGCGGTGGGTATAACGCTTGTCTCAATACCTGCTGCTGAGATTATTGGGAGTGCTACTGTAAGCGAACACCTTCCAAAGCCTGATATATCATGTATTGCTACAACTCTTTTCTGTCTTTCCATTTAGATGACCCGCTCCCGACTATTTGATAATTTCAATGTATTATATCAACATTGTTTATCAAAATCAAACCTAACACCGCCTACACTCTCATTTCATGAGCAAGGTAGCTTAGAGGTGGGGGACTTCTAGGCAATTTGATGTTAAATTATTTTGCTAATGTGCAACTAATCACCCAATTTAACTGTGCACAGACGCGCGGTCATCGCTAGGTCTGTCACCCAAGGTCCCAGTAAATGGTGAAGTTGCGCTAAGAATTAATACAGAATTATTGGTTGTCTACCGAGTCTTAGTTGGTAGTCGAAATAATTGAGTATTCCGATTAACCCCGTCTCCCTGTCACACAGAATTTCCGATAGTTTAAGACACAGGCAGCGGCGGATAAAGCCAGTGGTACCAGGGATTTTATGTATATTGATATTTTGCCGGTTATACCAAGAAGGGGAGCATCCCTTTGAAATATCATGTTGCCTGATAGTATACCATTTAGCAAGATGCCTTCTATGAGCCTCATGCCAAGCATTCCGGCTATACAGGGGATAAGGACCAAGCCAGTAGATATAAGCATTGCGTTGACGGAGCTACCTGACATACCGGAGACAAACAAGACTAATAAAGCTGCCGAAATAAAGCCTATGAAACGAATAATATGAATCCATACAAGATACCCTGCCACAGTCATGTCAAAGGGCAGGCCGCTTAAATGCGGCAAACTTCTAACAGGTCCATTGAGTCCATCTGTGCCGAAATAATGAAATGTATTGATAAGATCAGGCAGATATGTAATTGCAAATATAGGGATAACCGTAGCTAAGCAAATCAAGCTTTTATACATAAAGGTCTTCCCTCTTCCTTCAGGGCAGGAACGTATCATTTTTATGGCGTCATTTGAATATTCACCTGCAAATACGCCTGAAAAGCATGCTATAAGCGTTATGCACGCAAGCGCCCCAAGGGTTAGATCCCCTCTGTATCCCCGTGATGCAGTCAACCTGTCAAGGCCAGTATCATAGATAAACCACAGTTTTTCACCGGTTTCTAGCTCCTGTTCTGAAATATATTCCCGTCTTTCCATAACGGCTCTAAAGGCGGTTTGCGGTCGCAGTACTTCCTGAAAGCCCCTAGACTGTCCATGGTACTCAATATCTGTGATCTCACCCCTCTGATAAAGTTCTCCAAGGGAAAGCATCCCTGTCAGTGCATTGTCCAGTTCCATCTGGGTTTGGTCAAGGAAGGCTTCCTTTTCCTCTGTCATCTCCCCTGAAAGCTTGGTCATAAAGCCCCTATAGAAAAAATCATCCATTGACCTACCCGGCTCGTAACCGGCGAAGGAAACAAGTTGTATAAACAGAAAAATCGCTATTACAGCAAGGGCCTTGTTCATAATGAATATTTTCCATGCTTCATGGGCAAGTAGTCCTGCACTATGCCGTTTAATAAGGTGGTTGAACCTCTGAATAAGCTGGCCGGGTAAAATAGACTTTATTGCAGCTATCTTACGGAGGCAGAATACCCTTGCAACAATATAAATAAATAAGCCGGTTCCAAGTCCGCATACTGCTAGGAAAACCGGTATAATGTTTACGGGATAGCCGAATAGGCTTATATTTAGGTATTGGCTATAAAGCCCACCAGCGTCAATAAAATAGACAAGATTTACGTATTTGAAAATATTTAATGCCGAAGAGGGGGGTATCATCCTATATAGAAGATAGCTGACTCCGAAAATCGATATAGTACACAGATATACCGCCGCAGAGTGCATTAAAGTAAGGCAGAATAAAAGGACAATGAGACCGGTAAAAAAGGATACTGCCAGTTTAGTTAGGAGAAATATAGTAAAATATGTGCCTAGGGATATCTCCAGGCCGCTGCCGATAAATCCGCTCAATGATTGTATCAGCCTGGATGTATCGCCGAATCCGTATACATGCCCCGCTATCAGGAAATTGGTACCATAGATACAAGCGGTAATAAACAGGCAGGATACAAAAAGAACGCCGATCTTAGATAAAATCACCTGCAGTCTCCCTTTATATGTAGGCTTTACCAAGGCAAACAAGCCCCTCTCCCTTTCAATAAGGATCAACTGTATGCATATTATAATAACCGTCAAGAGCGTAATCAGATCAGATAAATCAAAGCCTGTTGCCATATGCACGCCTTTTGAAATATCATAATTAAGTACATTGCCCTCCAAAAGCTTGAAGTCGTCCGCTGTTTTTATGATATTCCTATATGAAAATGTACCCGGCTTTGAAAAGACGGATACCCCGATCATATGTTTTGCTCTTTCCTCTATATCTTTCAGATATTCGTCATAATTCATGACCTGTGTGATCTCTTTGTATAACTCATTGAACAGAAAATAATCCAACATGTAGTTCTCTGTGTATAATATCATATTCCCTTCTGCGAATCGCTGAGTATATATTGGCACCTTATCCCCGTAACGCTCTGCTATACCCTGCCCACCTATCATGGGTATTCCTCCGCCCTGAGAGTCTTCAATGGACTGCATCCACATATAGAAATTGAACTCCTCTACTTTTTCCTTAAGGAATTCATATTTTTGCTCATCGGACATAGAAGCAAGATCCTTGTATACCTCTTTATATGAAGACGGTTTTATGCTGCTATAGCCTTTATTTTCATTCCTGTAGAGTAAAATACCATTAATAGAAATGGCAATCACTAAAAACACCAAAACTGAACGTTTAGTAAATACCTTCATAAATTCGTGTAAAAATATGTCCATCAATCATACCCCCAAATATGGAATTTATCCTAGCCTGGTCAGATATCAAAGATATCCAGATATACATCCTCCAATACTGGTCTTGCCTTGGAATATTGGGACTCTTTCGGCTCTGATTCCGACAAAATCCTGACGATCACATTACCATTATCTTTGGTAATATTACCGATCCTATATTTGTCGCTTATACCAGCTAGCTCTTCTTCGGAAAGGGTAATCTCAAAAATCTTACTAGCAACGGTTGATAACAATGCGCTGGGCGTATCCTTTGCCACCAGTTCACCGTTTCGGAGTAACATTACCTCTTTGGCAATGTATTCGATATCCTGGACTACATGGGTGGCGATAATCACGATTTTATTAAAGCTGATTTCCGATATCAGATTCCTTATGCGTATCCTCTCCTTGGGATCCAACCCTGCTGTAGGCTCGTCCAATATCAATATCTTCGGAGCTCCCATTACTGCTTGTGCTATCAATATCCTCTGCTTCATGCCTCCCGAATAGGAACCCAGCTTTTTATTGGCCTCATCCTTCAGGTTCACCAGTGAAAATGCCCGTTCCACCTCTTCCCCTGCCTGCTTTTTATTAAAACCTTTTAACGCAGCCATATAAAACAGGAAGCGTCGGGCAGTAAAGCTGTCATAGAGCCCCTGCTGTTGAGGCATAAAGCCAAGTATCCTGCGAAATTCCTTGCCCATAGCTAGAGTATTTACACCGTTATACAAAACCTGGCCGCTGTCCGGTGCCAGATTGTCCGTGATAATATTCATCAATGTACTTTTACCTGCACCGTTTGGCCCAAGCAGGCCATAAACTCCCTGTGTAAGTAGAGCGTTGAATTCGGTTAATGCCTTTTTCTGACCATAGCTCTTGCTAAGACTCTTAATCTCCAGCTTCATCATCTGATCCCCTTTACCTGAGTTTATTCCGCTACTAAATGGAAATTCAAGCTGCCATTGTAGTAATCCTCTTTATAAATCCATCCTGATATGTTGTTACCGCCGCCTACTCCGTCAACATATTCAAGAAAGGTGACGATGAACCTGTCACTGGTCTCAGCATCCAATACTATTTTGGCTGTTTCTTCGCTTCCGTAGGGAAGTTCGCTGGTTTCTCCGGTATCAATGTCATAGTAAAACCCTCTTGTATTAGTATATTGGACATACTCTCCATCATACTCCCCAAGAATATAGAACATTTTATTATCAAGAAATTTAAAGCTGTGTATATCCAGGCTGGATAAAAGCAGCTCTTGCTCTCCCGTATCAATATGGAACTGGTATATGTTTTTCAACCCCGAGTGTTCTTCAGTCTCAATATAGTAAAGTGATGAGCCATATACCTTCATATCGTATAGTTGATCCGCAAATTCCAGTAGTGTTTCCTGACCGGTAGATATGTCATATTCATAAACATGATCATAAAATATATTTGCTGAGGGATCGTCAATATTGTATCTTTGATCCATATAGTTGTGCCTGTAGTACAGCTTGTTTTCATACATACCAAGTAATAAGATGCCCGAGGAATAGCCCTCTTTTTCGGGAGTAATGACAGACCATGTCCTTTCATTTATATCAATACACAGAATATATGATCTTGATCTGCCAGTATTAGTATAGCCATCTTCTTCCATTTCATAGATGATACCCTCGGTATATATTTTGCCACCTGTGAAAATTGCATTAATATGACGGGTAGATGAATCCATCTCCGTAATTTTAATTCTGTTGGATCCGTCCAGGTCAGACCTGTAAACAACGGCTTTATTTACATCATCCAATCTGTCTAAGATAACGTAAAGATAGCCCTCATAGATACCTAAGGCAGATACAACACCCCCGCTATAAACCGCATTGCAGTCCGGTTCCGGATTCTCTGAGGTCTTCCGTTCATGCAGGCAGTTTGGTTTGCTACAAAGTACAATATCCTCCATGGAATTAAAATCCGTATAACGTATATTATGGTAATCCAGATATAAGCGTCCATTTTCGTTAATACTACTGTTGAAGCTACAAAACACCGTTTCACTACCGCCTACTCTATCATTTTTCCTAAGCAATTTAGGTAGCACTAGGACGGCAATCACAATTATCATGAGAAGAGCAGTACATATTATGATTTTTTTACTCATCAAAACCTCCTTCTGTCCATAAGCCGGACGTTCACCCACAAATGGGTTTAGGATATATCATCTACATGCTATAGCTTGTCACCTGAGCAAGAGGATACTCAAACAGGTGTGAAAATGTTTTATTGCTTCCTCTAATCCGAATACCCTTCCTTCCATTGTTTTAATTGCATGTTTACTTCTTCAATGATCCTTTCTATACCCAGATCCTTTAACTCAGTATTTAACCGATTCAGTTCTCCATCTACATCCTCGGCATAGCCCTCCCATAGATTTCCATATTTGCTTATAATTCTATCAGTAGCAAGGATTTCTTCCAGAACATTATCAGGGTTAAAACGAAAGCCCAAAATAGGAGACTCCTTCGTATTTGCTTTTATGTTTTTTGCCTCTTGCAATTTATTTAGCGGTTCATTCATATCCGTATGCCTTATCAAGTTATATGGGAAAAGGTCCTTGCAGATAAGTGGATAGCGCCTTTCCTCAATTGGCTTAACACGTCCTTCTTCCAGCTCATAATATATACCTTCTATTCCGTATGCCAATAGGTTGGCCAATTCTGCATCAGTATGTAAAATCGTAAGTAACTCCAAAGCTTTATCCTTATGTTCAGACCAAGAAGCGATCCCAAGAACTCCCGAATAAAGATTTTTTGCATATGCATCATGTAATAAAACTGATTCAACCTCTAGTGGTTGTCCATCTTTATCTTTAAAATACTCTGCGAATGCAATATCCTGATATGCACCGGGCCGATTTCTATAAATGAATGTAAAGAAATTACCGCTTGATGCATATGTAATATCATCTTCAATAAAATTGTGTTGAATATATCCCAAATCATAGTATCTTTTGAT
>DASRNC010000124.1:0-3366 GCA_035647595.1 Bacillota bacterium
GTTATAACCTATCTTGCACATTATTTTGTACTTGTCCCATTGAGAATTGAGTATATGCAAACCCTGGCATTTATTCTTATTATAGCCTCACTTGTTCAATTGGTAGAAATGGTTATACAGAAAAGTAGCCCTTCACTTTACCAAGCACTAGGTGTGTATTTGCCTTTAATTACTACAAATTGCGCTGTTCTAGGAGTAGCTATAATAAATATAGATGAAGGTTATGATCTATTTCAGACCTTAGTAAACGGCATAGGAGGGGCAGTGGGCTTTACCCTTGTAATTGTATTGTTTGCTGGTATCCGCGAAAGGCTAGAGCAATCTGATATACCCAAGCCCTTGCAAGGTCTCCCAATAGCTATGATAACAGCTGGACTCATGTCGGTTGCTTTTCTTGGATTTCAAGGACTTATCAGATAGGGGGTAACAATATGCTAGAAGTAATGGAACAATTACTCAAACCAGTGCTTAGCTTAGGCGTACTAAGTCTCTTTTTTGGTATAGGGCTAGGCTATGCAGCTAAAAAATTCGCAGTTGAAAAAGACCCCAAGGTAGATTTGGTTAGAGAAGCTCTACCAGGTGCCAACTGTGGGGCTTGTGGTTTTCCAGGGTGCGATGGGTTAGCAGCAGCTATTGTAGAAGGTGAAGTCCCAGTTGATGCATGTCCTGTTGGAGGAATATCTACCACGGAAAATATCAGCACCATAATGGGGATAGAGGTCGCAGCCTCTGAAAGAAAGGTTGCCAGTGTTCTTTGTCAGGGTGATTGTGATAAGGCTGTAGATAAATACGAATATAAGGGAATAGGCGACTGCAAGGCGGCAACTATGCTACAGGGTGGTCAAAAGGGATGCCAATATGGATGTCTTGGCTTAGGAAATTGCGAAAGGATATGCCCATTTGACGCGATACATGTAAATAAAAAAGGTATACCAGTGGTAGCTAATGAAAAGTGTACGGCATGTGGCATGTGTGTAAGAGAATGTCCGAAAGATATAATAGAATTAGTTCCAAAAGCAAGCCTAGTTCAAGTGGCTTGTATATCAGAGGATAGGGGAAAACTAGTCAGGATTAATTGTGAGATTGGTTGCATTGGATGTAAAATTTGTGTGAAGGTTTGTCAATTTGATGCAATGACGTTCGAGAATAATTTGGCTAGAATAGATTATGACAAGTGTGTAAACTGCATGGTGTGTGCAGATAAATGTCCTACAGGAGCAATATACGCAGATTTTGAAAAAAGAAAGACAGCTCAAATAGATGAAGACCTTTGTATAGGATGCACCATATGTAAGAAGCAATGCAAATTTGATGCAATAGAGGGTGAGATTAAGGGTAATCACAGTATAATTACTGAAAAGTGCACGGGGTGCGAAGAATGCGTCGCAAAATGTCCAAAAGATGCAATAACAATGACTTGAATTAAAAATAGCCCTGGCAAAGATATGACAAAAATTTTCAGGGCTATTTTTATGTGGAAAAGTAAAAATATAAGCAGTGTTTCTTTACAAAAGGGACTTGTTTATTCTCTTGAAAAAGATAAAGTTAAATTTGTATTTATAAATAAAATAAGGTAATAGGTCTTAATATTACATTTCATAAAATTATATATGACAGCCAAACTAGAGGCAAGGAGGCGATTTAATGAAAATAAAACGAAGCTTTGTTTTAGTTCTGTCATTAATGTTATTAGCAATGATTATTGCTTCATGTGCACCTGCTAGACGGCCTGGGAATCAAGATGGGCCTGCACCTGGATCGGGCCAACAGACTAGGTTAGAACCAAGGACAAATGAGAGAAGACCTGGTGGCATAGAGCCTGTCCCAGCACCTAGAGGTGGCAGACTTGACACAGATGGTGAGAGAGGACCAAGGACATCTCCTGGTACACAAACAGGCCAGGAAGGCAATATGCAACAGCGGGCAGAAAGCATTTCTAACGAGGTTAGCAATTTAGATGAAGTGGAATCTGCTACATGTATTATAACAGGTAACACAGCAATGGTCGGTGTACAGTTTAGTCAACAGTACCGAGGTGAGATGACAGACCAGATCAAAAAAACAGTTGATCGAACTGTTAGGGATAATGATGATCGGATAAGTAGAGTAGTTGTTACTGCCGACCCTGATCTTGTAACCCGTATTGAGGATATTTTCAGACAGACTGGAGAGGGTAGACCGCTTTCTGGTTTCACCAAAGAAGTTAATGAATTAATCAACAGAATACAACCTCGATAAAAAAGAGGGGGAGGAGATCTCCCTCTTTTTTTATTATGTCATATCCAGCGAATTTACATAAAGAATTAAAAGTTTTTAAATAATTGCATTAATTCTTGACTATAAGCGATTCGCTTTATATAATTTTGTATATTAAGGAGTGATGACATGAATCCCGAGTTTACTGTTTTGGGTATTACAATCCATTGGTATGGGGTAATAATAGCTTCTGCTATTATATGTGGAGTTTTTCTGGCTATAAGACTGTCAAGAACATTTAAGCTTGATCCTGACTCGATTATAGATTTTGCTCTTCTTTCTATTCCCATGGCCATAGTAGGCGCAAGAGTTTATTACATAGCTTTTAAATGGGAGTATTATAAGAGTGATCCTATAAGTATGCTATACATATGGGAAGGCGGATTGGCAATTTACGGCGGAGTCCTATTTGGTATACTTGCAGGTGTCATATTTGCCAAATGGAAAAAAATTAGCTTTTGGAACTTGGCTGACTTAGGTGCACCTTGCCTTATTCTTGGACAAGCTATTGGTAGGTGGGGCAATTTCATCAATCAAGAGGCTTATGGCAGGGCAGTAACTAACCCCGCTTGGCAATGGTTCCCAGCATCTGTTTTTATAAGAGATGGTTTGCCAGGAGATCAAGGATGGTATATGGCAACTTTTTTTTATGAATCCATTTGGAATTTTGCCATATTGACCTTTCTCTTATTTTATATTAGGAAAAGAAAAAGAGAAGGAGAGGTCTTTCTACTCTATCTTATTTTATATTCTGCAGGCCGAATAGTTATTGAGGGTTTTAGAACAGATAGTCTGTATGTTGCCGGAACCAGCATTCGGGTGTCCCAGCTTCTAAGTGGCATTCTTATCGTATTGGGATTAGCATTATTTATTTACAGGAGATATAAGGTTAAACCAGGACAAACACTAGACCAAGGCCAGGATATGACTGGGACTATTGTACAAAAGGAAGAAATACCTGTGAAAAATAAGGATGATACACAAGAGGATGGGAGCATTGATGGGTCTGATATATAAACTAAGCTAAAATTTGCATAAGATACAGACGTTAGCGAGGGCAGTGATTGACTACTGCCTTTTTTTATTATAAATACTGCATTAATTATATAT
>DASRNC010000125.1:0-4085 GCA_035647595.1 Bacillota bacterium
GGGTTGACATAGGCAAGTTTGACGGCAGGATTTTCCTCAATGTATCCAGCATTGGTTTTGATGCAGAGATAATCCGTGACCTCCACAAGGTAAGGCGCTTTATCAAGGGTGGTCTTGCCTATGCTATATCAGTATTTCTTAAGTTTATGACCTACAAGCCCAAGATTTTGAAAATCAGTATAGATGGCATAGAATACAAGAAAAAGCTATTTTTGGCCGCCGTGTGCAACGGTACTAGCTATGGAGGCGGCATGAAGGTAAATCCTGGGGGCTCTATTACTGATGGTCTTTTTAACCTAATCCTAATAGACCCAGTGCCCAGGTACAAGATACCCTTTCTGCTGACTAAATTTATGAAGGGCGAGCATTTAGACCTGCCCTATGTCAGCTCCTTTAAGTGCCATAAAGTATATATAGAATCCAATGAATCCCTAGCCATCAATATTGATGGTGAGAGTACGGCAGCCAATGCAATATCGTTTTATTCTTCACCATTATCCCTAAGGATTTTTGGAGCTAACAAATAGGAGGACGACATATGATAGTGATATTGGATTTTATTAAAGATTACACCTTGGAACTGTTACTTGCTACTATAATATTAGCATCAATAGCACTTGTTTTAATGGTCGCCAATTATACAAGAACTACAAGGCTACTAAAGAAATATAAAAGGCTTATGCGGGGCTCTGATAATAAAAACCTAGAGGCAATGCTAAGCAACCATCTCAGCACTATAAAGGATGGTCTAAGCAAGCTTGACAGTATCGAAGCTGACCTTAATAACCATGACACAAGACTGAGAAACTGTATACAAAACATAGGCTTAGTCAGGTACAATGCCTTTGACCAAATGGGCGGAGACCAGAGCTTTTCAATAGCCTTTCTCGATGACAGGGGCGATGGCTTTGTACTCACAAATCTCTATGGGAGAAATACCTCCAGCACCTTTGCCAAGCCTGTCAAGCTTAGGCAGTCGACCTATCCACTAACCAATGAAGAAATGGAAGCTATAGGGAAGGCTTATCATCCAGTAAATGAATAAAACAAACACCTTCACGGGACAATAAACCGGGAGGTGTTTTTAAATGACCAAAATAGCTGTTGATAAGGGACTAGACAAACTCAAATATGCACTTGAAGAGAAAGGCTATCTTGTAGAAACCGCAGATGAGCTTTCAGGAGAGATTTCAGCCTATATCTATAATGACAAATTTCCGGCTAGACCAAAAAGCAATATAAAAGAAAAGGATCTTGATCTAGCCACTCAATTGGCCGATGGGGGATATCTACTAATTAGGGCTGGTGGAAGGGAACCTGAGCAAATAATAGAAATAATAGAGCAAAGACTCTACAGCCCCTTGTTTTAGGATAAGGCTATAAGTCTCCTACCCCCTCCTCAAGGTCTTTTTTACCAAGGTACTTCCATATGTTAAAGTGTATACCACTAGAGATGGTATCGGCCATACGCATGACTAGGCCTAGCCTCGTGTTTTGTAGTATGAGGTATTCCATAAAGCCGCTGATATTTACAACTCCCACAATATGAATATGTCCTACCTTAGGCAGGCTTTTATTTACGCCAGCCCCTGGTCTAAGGGGGCCAAGACCTATATTTATCCTACCTACCCGGTCTGTTCTACCCAAGCATGCATCTATGGCAATAATAAAGGGCCTTTCATGGTCTCTTTTTACATTCCCTATTACATCGCATAGGTTTTTTGCATGTACTGGCTGCTCTAACGTTCCATATATGTGAACATTACTATATAGTACCAGCTTGAGCTTATGCCCCACAAGCGGGCCGAGACAGTCACCAGTTGACCTGTCCGTGCCTATACAAAGAATAACAACATCATTGTAACTACAATCATAGTACCGCTTAAATACCCTTTCAAAGCCTCTACTAAAGAGGGTTAATGCATGGTCATTATTTACGTCTATAGATATCCTTTCAAAGCTCTCCATACATACCTCCTATTTTACTTTTCGAATATAGTCTAGTGTTTCCATTTTTAAGGATTTCATGTAGGGGAAAAGCTGACTTCACTATTATCTTATGTTGCTCTTTAGTCCATTTATTCCATAAGCCAAGAAAATAGATAAGCGCCTAGACCAAAGCAAAAAAGAAGGGTTTTACATGCTAATAACGAATAGTATAAGGATAATGACTACTTCGGGAGATTAATGATGAGATTTGTTAAATTTTTACTTATAGTCTTGTTGGTTGCTGCCCTGGCTACAGCTTCTTATTTTTTACTAGACCACTTTAACTTGCTTAACTCAAAGGAGTTGACTCCCTTGTACATGAGCCAGTCAATACCCTTTGGCAAGGACGAAGATATTCACTTTTATAAAAACGGTTTTATAATCACTGGAGAAGGCTCTCGCTATTACAATGGACAGGGGCTAAAGGCTAACAATCCCTTTAGTCAAGATGACCAAATGGCCGGAAATGACCACATAAGCATAAAGTTTGCCGTTGGAAACTATATATGCACTGAATCGGATATTATATATGACACCACACTTGTGCCATTTAAACCCGTATTCGAAAATACGGATAATCTTAGTATCTATGATATGAAAGAAGGCCAGGACTTTTTAGTACTCCTGATAGAAGAATCGGAAAATATTGTGCAACCACGCGTGTTGATAAATAACACAGACTTTTTGTTGTCCTATGACGGCAGAGGTGACTCAAGGTATCTCTCTTCCTCAATCTATCGTGACTCAAAGGACCTTTCTATACTATCAATTAGCCTTGATACACCTACGCCTATAACACGTATATTTAACTACACCAATAGGAATGAGGCATACGGGGCTATTACTGTAGAGGACCAATTGTTGTACGATATATACAGAATAAAGAGCCATGTAATTTTAATAGGAACAGATACGATTATATGCTACAATATAAATGGTCAAAAAGTATGGACTGTTGACAACCCATCCAAGGCCAGCTATGAGGTAGTGTATTCAGGTGGTGACCTACTCTTGTATTTTAATGACCTTGTAAGGCAGGAGGATAGGGGCGGTAATACCATAAGAGTAAATGGAGAAGGCGACTTTGAGTTTATGGACTTGCCCAAATATCTGAGCAATATTAACCCCTATAACAATGAGTATATTGCAGCCGAGCTTGGAAACACACTTGTTTTTTTTGATGGTAGGGGACAGGCAAAGAAGCGATATAGGATGGAGGGACTCGTCAGAGAACTTTATGTGTCTGAATATCATGAGGACATGTTCTATATAAAAACACAGGAAAACACACTAGCAATATATACTAACCAAAGAAAGGATGAACAAGATTGAATATAATAGACCTGCTTATTCTGTTGATAATGAGTATATATACAGTAGTCGGATCATACAACGGCTCTGTTGTATCGGCCTTTAATGCGGCCTCCTTCATATTGTCTTGGCTGATTAGCTTGATATTTTATCCTCTAGTTAGAAATTTGATACTAGCGAAAATACCCAACCTATTCACCCTGATAAAGTTCTATTCCGATGGCTCATCAAGAATAAGTAATATTGAAAGCAGGGCAATGCCCGTCTCCCATTTTACAGAGGAGAGCATAAGTCAGATAGTAAACGAGTCACAAACGCCAAATCCGTTCAGACGAGTCCTGAGCTCAGCTTTTAACAAGGCTGGTACAGGCCAAACACTGGCTGAGTATTTTGACGCTACAATTGCCACAGTTATAATAAACATAGTGAGCCTTCTATTATTATTCCTTTTTATAAGACTACTTATAGTTATTGCGGTCTCCATATTTAAAACTGTGAAAGAAGTACCTGTGCTTAAAAAATACGATGGCTTAGTAGGTAGCGGCATAGGCGTACTAAGGGGGATCTTGGTGGCAAACTTTGTTTTCGCCCTAGTACCTATCCTAACAACCATTGCCCCTATAGAGTTTATCACTACCCTTATTGAGGATTCTTTACTAGGCAACTTATTCTACAAGGTGAACATCTTTACTTTATTCATAAGGTGATAGGTCCTGCCAAAAACATATGATGATTATAGCTTTATATACAAAAATGTTTCACGTGGAACAATATATACTTTGTTT
>DASRNC010000126.1:0-3408 GCA_035647595.1 Bacillota bacterium
ATATGAGCCTCAACCTGCTCCCTAATATAAATCTTCCCTATGCTGTGATTATAACCACCTACCCTGGAGCTGCTCCCGAAGCTGTTGAATCCGTAGTGACTGATACTCTTGAGCAGGCCATGGCAACAATTAATAATATCAAGGAAATCCAATCAGTTTCCTCTGACAATATGTCATATATAATGCTGGAGTTTAATGAAGACACCAATATGGATTCATCAATCATTGAGATACGAGAGTGCCTTGACATAGTTGGCAGCTACCTACCAGATGAGGTAGGCACCCCCATGATTATGAAAGTAAACCCGGATATGATGCCTGTCTTAGTTGCCTCTGCTTATATAGAAGGCAAGGGTGACAGGGAAACTGCTAAATATATAGAAGAAAAAATCGTCCCTGCCCTAAAAAGCATTGAGGGTGCAGCTGCTATATCCGCAACCGGACTTGTAGAAAACTATGTGAATGTAATGATTACAGATGATAATATCGATAGTTTAAATGAAAGGTTGGTAAACCATTTCACAAAACGTGCAGAGGCACAGATAAGGGTAGCTGCTAGAGCTGAGATTGTTGGACAAATAGATAAAGGTATAGAGGATCAGATTGAAAGCTTGAGCGCTTTTGGAATGAGGCGTGAGGTTTCCGAGGAAATGTTTGAAGGCGCTAGAGATGAATTAATGGCAGGTATCGATGACCAAGTCGAAAGGATTGTAGCAGAAGAACTTGAGAAAATCGAAATACCTAGGGTTGATATTAGTCAAGACCTGCTGGAGCAGGTTTTAAGTGCCCAAAACTTTTCTATGCCAGCTGGCTCTATCCCTTCCCAGAACGGAGCAGCCTATCTTGTTCGTGTGGGTGATAGGATACAAGGCCTGGAGGAGCTAAGGTCCATGGTGGTTTTAGATATACCCGAATATGGCCAGGTTACCCTAGGTGACTTAGCCAAGATTTACAAAAGCGATAATACAGACCATATATATTCCCGGGTAAACGACAACTATGCAGTTATGCTGACTATGCAAAAGCAGCCGGGTTATTCAACAACTGATGTTACAAATGACTTTGTTGCAAGGGCAGAAGCCCTAACTAAGGAGCATGAGGGGCTCAGCTTTGAATATTTGATAAACCAGGGCGACTATGTAAACATGATGATAGATACAGTCCTAAGCAACCTACTATTTGGCGCTGGCCTAGCTGTCTTGATCTTGATGGTATTTTTACGCCGCATAAAGCCCACATTTATAGTGGCAGCATCAATAGCGACTAGTGTTATTACAGCCTTTGTCCTTATGTATTTCTCAGGAGTTACACTAAATGTTATATCAATGGGTGGCCTTGCACTGGGAGTTGGGATGCTCGTTGATAACTCCATAGTGGTAATAGAAAACATCTACAGGATGATGTCCGAGGGCATGTCTGCCAGGGGGGCTGCCCTAAAAGGAGCCAGGGAGGTTGCTGGCCCCATTTTTTCCTCTACCCTCACCACTATAATCGTCTTTTTGCCCATTGTGTTTATAAGGGGCCTTACGCGGCAGATATTTACTGATATGGCACTGACAATAGGCTTTTCATTGACTGCCAGTCTCCTAACTGCACTGACGCTGGTGCCAGCAGCATCTGCAGCATACCTTAAAAATAAGGATATCACCAATAAAACCTTTTCTCCAAGGCTATCATCGGCCTATGCAAGGGTCCTCAATAAATCACTTAAATATAAAGGCATAACAATAACTTTATGTGTTGTCTTGTTTGCACTCAGTATATTGGCTGCCCTTAACTCAGGTAGAGTCCTCCTGCCCTATATGGATAGCGAATCTATCACAATGCAGGTTAGGATGCCCCAATCATATAATCGCGATGATTCTTTCAATGTACTAGACAAGCTCTATCAAGACCTATCTGCCATTGAGGATATAGACACAATAGGTATCATGTGTGCTGATGATAGCCGCGATGAAGCTTTAGGGCTGGTAAATATGATGGCAGGAAGCGATGCCACCCTAAATATTTTGCTAGATGGTAAGGATAGACGGCCTATAGCTGAAATTAAAGAGGATATACGTGCAGTAGCATCTAAGAGTCAACTTGACGTGAAAATATCCGACACAAATCAAGATATCAATTCCATATCCGGAGGCAAGGTTGTTATAAATATATTTGGAGAAGATACAGCTTCCCTTAAAAAAGCTGCCCTTGAGGCAGAGCAAATAGTCAAAGCTATAGAAGGGACCACTGAGGTTGACAATGGCTTGGGCAGAATTAGTGAAGAGCTGAGAATAACTGTAGACAAGGCAAGGGCTATAGGAAGCGGAGTTACTGTGGCTCAGGTTTTCACTGCTATAAACCAGGCGATATCTGCACAGTCCCCCATTACATCCATCGAGGAGGAGGATGGAAACTACAGCTTGCTTGTTACAGATAATAGGGAGCAGGAGATAAGAGAGGATACACTTGCGACCATTGAAGTTGTAAATACTAGCGGAAGTAGGGTAAAGGTAGAGGATTTAACACAAATACACAAGGCAGAAGGCTTTTCCTCCATACAACGCTTAGGAAGGCAACGGTATATATCTGTCAGGGCATCCCTAAAGCCTGGCTATAGCTCTGGTATTGTAAACAAAAATATAGAAGGAAAATTCAAATCCCATAGGTTTTCAAGCGATATCCATTGGGCTATGGCAGGAGAACAAGCGATGATCAAAAAGACATATACGGACCTACTTAAAATGCTAATCCTAGCCATAATATTTATATATTTAGTCATGGTCGCCCAATTTCAATCGCTACTGTCACCCCTTATCGTTATGTTCACTATTCCACTAGGCTTTACGGGGGGGTTTCTAGCCCTATATCTGGCGGGAATGCCCATTAGTGCTGTTGCCCTTATAGGCCTTGTGCTTTTGATTGGTATAGTAGTAAACAATGGCATAGTATTTATTGACTATGCCAACATACAAATGAACAAGGGGCTTGGCAAAAAAGAGGCCCTCCTCCATGCCGCAAAAAACAGGATTAGGCCCATACTTATGACAGCCCTCACAACCATCTTTGCCCTTATCACCATGGTGTTTGATACGACCATGGGGGGAGAATTGATGAGGCCCATGGCTGTTGTAACCATAGGTGGTCTCACTTACTCGGCCATACTTACCCTATTTCTAGTACCTGCCTTGTATATGGTGTTGAAAAAAGAAAAAAAGGCGCAATAATCTGCGCCTTTAAACTTTAATTATATTAAATATATAAGGCTATACTTTGACTGTGACTTAACCCTTGTCTATCCCATCCAGGGAAATGCCCTTCATTAAAATGTCCTCAAATTCTTCCGCTTTAATAGGCTTGCTAAATAGAAAGCCCTGCAACAAATCACAGCCATGGGACGACAAAAACTCATACTGATGATAGGTC
>DASRNC010000127.1:0-16957 GCA_035647595.1 Bacillota bacterium
ATATTATGGAATCAATTTATACCGAATACAAATTTTATATGAAAATTTTTCATCTTTACATTTTTATATGTTCATATTTGTCCTAGACCAGCATAAGAATTATATGTGCTAACAAATTAACTGGGGGTGTAAATATGGTGAAGAAATCAATTGTATTGGTATTGGTACTTACAATGCTGGCAATGCTTTTTGCAGGTTGCGGTGGAGAGCCTATAGAGAGTGAAGAACCTATTGACAGTCAAGAACCTACACAGGGCGAAGAGCCTACAGAAGGTCCAGCCAAGCTCGTTGGAGTCACAATGCCGACAAAATCTCTACAAAGGTGGAATGAGGACGGCGCTAATGTAAAGGCGGCTCTAGAGGACAAAGGCTACACGGTTGATCTTCAGTATGCTGACAATAAACAGGATGTCCAAAACAGCCAAATTGAAAACCAGATCACCATGGGGTGCGATGTATTAGTTGTCGCTTCAATTGACGGCGGCGCGCTCGGTGGCGTACTCATCCAGGCAAAAGACGCAAATATTCCTGTAATTGCATACGACAGACTAATAACTAACACTGATAAATGTGACTATTATGCCACATTCGACAACTATGGGGTCGGTAAAATGCAAGGGGAGTTTATCGAAAGTACCCTCAAGCTCAAGGAAGGAGAGGAAGGCCCCTTTTCAATTGAATGCTTTGGTGGCGACCCAGGTGATAATAATGCACAGCTCTTTAACCAGGGTGCAATGGATGTGCTGCAGCCTTATATAGACAGTGGAGTGCTGGAAGTAAAGTCCGGACAGACCACATTCCCAGACCAGATAGCTATCACAAACTGGGAATCTGGTGGAGCCCAGGACAGGATGGATAATCTATTGACGGCCTACTATGCAGACTCAAATATTGATATAGTGCTTTCACCAAATGACAGCCTGGCCCAGGGCATCGTCGCTTCATTAAAGTCAGCGGGCTATGGGTCTGAAGCCAAACCCTTCCCAGTCCTTACAGGCCAGGATTGCGATAAAATCAATATAGGCCAGGTAATCCGGGGCGAGCAATCCATGTCCATTTTCAAGGATACCCGTGATCTTGCCGACCAGGTCATAGTTATGACCGATGCTATACTAGCAGGCAATGAAGTGCCAACAAATGCGTCCTACAATAACGGAGTTATAGAAGTTCCTTCATTTAACTGCGAGATCAAGTTTGCTGATAAAGACAACTGGCAGCAGCTACTTATAGACAGTGGCTATTACACCTTATCAGATATACCAGATGCAGAGTAATTTAGACCTATAAAGTAGCGCCAGCCTAGCTGCCGCTACTTTAATAACTATACATAAAATCTATCTTTATTATAAAGGAGCAGGCCAATGGCGGAGTATATGCTGGAAATGAAAAATATCACAAAAAAATTCCCTGGCGTCATAGCCCTTAGTGATGTCACCTTTAATGTGAAAAAGGGGGAAATTCATGCTCTGGTAGGAGAAAACGGGGCTGGTAAATCCACCCTTATGAATGTTCTAAGCGGGATTCACCCTTACGGTACATATAGTGGAGAGATAGTCTTTAAGGGAGTGGAGTGTAGGCTAAAAACCATCCGGGATAGCGAGGCAGCAGGTATAGCGATAATCCATCAGGAGCTGGCCCTAAGCCCTTACATGACAATTGCAGAGAACATTTTTTTAGGCAATGAAAGGGCTAAACAGGGGGTAATAAACTGGTATGAAACCAACACAAGGGCCATCAAGCTAATGAAAAAGGTTGGCCTTGATGAAAAACACACAACACAAATAAGAAATATAGGCGTTGGCAAGCAACAGCTTGTTGAAATAGCCAAGGCCCTTTCTAAAAACTGTGAGCTACTTATACTAGATGAGCCAACAGCAGCCTTGAATGATGAGGATTCCGACCACCTCCTTAGGCTTTTGCAAGAACTTAATACAGACCACAATATGACCTGTATATTGATTTCACATAAGCTGCACGAGGTTGTAAGGATTGCAGATGGCATCACCATCCTGCGTGATGGCAAGACAATAGAGACCTTGGACAAGACAGAGGATTTAGGCGAAGGCCGTATTATAAAGGATATGGTGGGACGCGAGCTTACAGACCGGTTTCCCAAGCATTCACCAAGGATTGGTAAGGTAGGCTTTGAAATTAAAAACTGGTTTGTTCATGATCCCCTTGATGAGAGAAGGGTTGTTATAGACAATGTCAATATGTCCTTTAGAAGGGGTGAGATTGTAGGTTTAGCAGGCCTTATGGGTGCAGGTAGAACAGAGCTGGCAATGAGCGTATTTGGCAGGGCATATGGCAAAAGGATAAGTGGTAGCCTGATAAAGGACGGCAAGGAGATAAGCCTACAAAATATAAGTCAAGCCATAGCTAAGGGTATAGCCTATGTTACCGAGGACAGAAAAACAGCTGGCCTGGTACATATACTGGACATAAAAAGTAATATAACGCTAGCTAATTTGAAAGCAATATCAAAAAGCTGTGTCGTCAATGAAGATGAGGAAATGGAGGTAGCAAAGTACTACCAAAGGCGACTCGACATAAAGGCCTCCAGTGTATTCCAAAAAGCGGGTAACCTTTCGGGGGGAAACCAACAAAAATTGGTACTCAGTAAATGGATATTTGCCAATCCTGATGTGCTTATACTAGATGAGCCAACCAGAGGAATAGATGTTGGTGCAAAGTATGAGATTTATAAAATAATCTTACAGCTAGCGGACGCCGGGAAATGTGTAATAATCATTTCTTCGGAGCTTCCTGAAATCTTAGGCATTACAGACCGCTTGTACATATTAAATGAGGGATGTGTTGTAGGGGAAATGAAAACAAGTGAAGCGACTCAAGAGGATATCATGGCTACAATAATTAAAAGTTCGTCAGCGTGATAGGGGGGGATATTAATGAACGAAATAAAGAAGTTTTTGAACCGCAATATGAGGCAATACGGTATGATTTTAGCCCTAGTAACCATTGTGGTATTTTTCGGAATTGTGACCGGAGGCAAGCTGATATGGCCTAGAAATATATCCATGCTAATACGTCAGAATGCATATGTTCTTATACTTGCTATAGGCATGATGCTGTGCATATTGACAGGAGGTAATATCGACCTCTCAGTTGGTTCTCTAGTAGCCCTTGTTAGCGCAATGTCTGGGCTGATGGCAACTACACTAGGTTTGCCACCCTGGCTTGCTATAACTATCAGCATAATTACTGGCCTTTTAGCAGGCATGTGGCAGGGCTTTTGGATAGCATTTGTAAAGGTACCGCCATTTATCACTACCCTGGCAGGCATGCTTGTTTTTAGGGGGCTAAACAATATAATACTAGACGGAAAAACGCTACCGCTCTCTGGTTTATATACAACTATCGGCACTGGTTCACTACCCGATATTGCACCAAATATTGTACCGGATTTTTTGCGGATCGGCGATTCGCTAAAGCTACAAAACAAGCCAGACTTTCTCAATGTAACCATGCTTAGTGTTGGGTTTGCCTTATCTGCCTTTTATGTTTTGTATGTAATTTTCAACAGGAAGAGCAAACAGGCAAGAGGCTATGAGGTAGCATCTATCAAATCAGTCATTGGAAAGACTGCTATATTCTTTATTGTTATAAATGCCTTCTCCTATTGGCTGGCTATGGATGAGGGCCTACCCATTTTGCTAATCCTACTAGCTGTCCTATTTGCAATCTATAGCTTTATAGCTAGCAAGACTATACTGGGTAGACACCTATATGCCATGGGAGGAAACATTAAAGCGGCTGAGCTTTCTGGAGTTAACACTAAAAAAATGATGTTTTTCGTGTACTCAAACATGGGACTTTTAGCAGGGATTGCAGCTGTAGTTACTGCTGGAAGAAGCATGGCGGCCTCACCAAATGTAGGAATGAACTTCGAGCTTGATGCTATTGGCGCATGCTTTATAGGTGGCGCATCCGCATACGGTGGAGTAGGGACTATATGGGGAGCTGTTGTCGGTGCCTTTATCATGGGCGTTATGAATAATGGCATGTCCATGATAGGTTTTAATGTCTTTTTACAGTCTGTTGCAAAGGGCCTGGTAGTATTACTCGCCGTTGCATTTGACATGTACTCAAAGTCAAAGTCTAAACTCAGCTAAGGCAAAGGAGTAGCAAGAAGCTCCTGGAAAAAAGCAGACTGCAAAATACGAAAAAAGCCTTGACGCTATTAATGCATCAAGGCTTTCAATCTAATACACATCTCAGGTTTAGAGGCGTTTTTTAGCTAACATAATTCTTTGCCTGTGTTTCAAACAAGTCGCGGTATAGGTTATGGCCCTTCATGAGGTTTGCATGGTTGTCAAAAGCCACAACCCTACCATCCTGCAATAGAATAATCCGATCACAAAAGACCGAGGAGCTCATGCGGTGGGAGATAAATATGGCAGTTTTGTTTCGAACAAGGTCATTAAAATTCTCATATAACTCACTTTCTGCTAAAGGATCTAGGGCTGCAGTGGGCTCATCTAGGATAACTAAGTCCGATTTTTTATATATTGTGCGAGCAATGGCCAGCTTTTGCTTTTGGCCCCCAGATAGGTCGGTTGCATCCTCATAAAGGGATTTATCTAAGTGCGTCTCAATCTTTTTAGGCAATGCCTCAACTGCTTCCTTCATGTCAACTTCCTCTAGTACTTGCCAGAGCGCCTTCGTGTTTTGTTCCCTATTTTCATCCCTATATTGTGTATCAATATTTTCACGAATCGTAAAAGGAAAGAGCTGAAAGTCCTGAAAGACGCATGTGAGCATACCTATATAGGCCTCATAATTATAATCTCGGATGTCTATCCCGTTCCATAGGATTCTGCCACTATTAGGCTCAAACAGCCTACATATTAACTTCACAATGGTTGACTTACCAGCATTATTTAAGCCTACTATAGATATCTTTTCCCCCTTATGGATATCGAAGGAAACACCATCTAAAATAAGGCTATCCGTATTTGGATATGAAAAGGTCACACCATCAAAGGTAAGTGTCTCTAGAGGTTCAGGCGTTTTCCTTCCACCCTTCATAGCAGTATCAGGTATGGACAAAAATTGGCAAAAAGGCTTTAAATAACTAACCGCCTGCCCCATCTGAATTAGATTCATAACTAGCTGTCTAAAGGTATTAGCAAAAGACTCCGTAGCACCGACTATAACTGAAAAATCACCAAGGGATATCCTTGCTCCAAACCTATCTGATAGAACACGAAGGGCTACATAGCTATAGGTCAAAAACCGGGTGATACCTGTGAGTAGCGCCTGTGTCGTCTCAGTGTTGCCCTGTACCACGTAAATATTATTTAGCCATCTGTGCATTTCATCTGTATATTCATTAATCTTCCTTGTCATGAGTTTGTCCATCCCATATATGCGATACTCCTTTTGAAAGGGTGGGTTTGTAGTCGCCTGAGCATAATATGAATACCGGCGATTAACTGGGATAAGAGTCTCTGTAACCTCCTTTAAGATCTTCATAAATCTAGCAGACAGCAGTAGTGCGATAAGAGTAAGAACAAAAACTACCAGAGTAAACAAGGGGCTAAATGATATTAATATGGCAGTAACACTAATTACTGTAAACATGGAGGTGAAAAAATCAACTGCTCCAGATAAAAGCTGAAGCAAGGCACCATAATTAGTCAGCGGAAACAATGCTTGTTCCTTAAGGTCAAGCACTTTTGCATCCTCCAGATTTGCATAGTCAATACGCATAACCTTGTTTGCAAACTCCATAGGGAACCTTTCATTAAGCAAGCCCTGGTGGATAGTTTCCTGTCTTTTTACATATGCCTTTAATTGGAGTAGGGCAAACTTAGCGACAGCAAGAATGAGTATGACCTTAATAAAGGTATCTACATTCCATCCCCTGCTAAAGCCATCGATCAATATTTTAGGAAGGAAGATATTAAAAACAGTATTTGCTGCAGTTATCAAGGATACAAAGGCTAGTATAATATAATAGGCCTTATCAAGCTTCCAAATTAGTGACAATAGCATTTTAAGTGTCTTTCCTATAGTAATATCCTCTTTATGACTCATTCCCTCTCCTCCCCTTTACTTTCCTGGTAGTATTTGCCCTGGGTTAAAAACATCCTGCGATAGAGACCTTCCTCTGTGATCAGCCCATCATGGGTACCCTCTTGTATAATCGAGCCTCCATCTAGGAGAACTATGCGGTCACAAAACCTGGTGGACGCAAGGCGGTGTGAAATAAATAGGGCAGTTTTACCTGATAAAATCTCATCAAATTCACGGTATATCTTTTCCTCCGCCAGTGCATCTAGTGCTGCAGTCGGCTCATCCATTATCATCATGCGAGTACCCTCTCGGTAAAGGGCTCTTGCAATGGAGAGCTTTTGGTTTTCTCCACCTGATAAAATAATGCCATCATCCTCTATAACCTTTAACATGGGGGAATCAATGCCCTTTGGCAGGCTTGAAACCTTTTCTAATAAACCTGCCTCTTTCAAGCATTTCACCACCCGGTCTCGGTCAATATCTTCATCTGTAGCAGCTACATTTTCTGCAATCGTTAGGGCTAGAGGCTGGACCTCCTGAAAGACCACACCAAAAAGTGAAAAAATCTCCTCTTGAGGTATGGTCGCAGTGTCTGTACCATTGATGAGGATTTGCCCCCCTGTTGGTTGATATAGTCCGGTAATAAGCTTTACCAATGTGGTTTTGCCAGCACCATTCACACCAACTAATGCGCATTTTTCTCCTGCAGGGATTACAAGGTTTAAATTCTCTAAAACCAGCTTGTCTGCTCCCGGGTAATGAAAGGATACATCCCTTAGCTCAATGCTGATAGATTCCAGTCCCTCACTCCGTATATGATTCTCTCCACCTGTAGAAACAAGGTCGGCTTTTATCAAATCGATCGTGTCTCCAAAATACAATGTTTCGCTCTTGACATAGGCCAAGCCTTGAGCAAATAGCTGTACCGTCAGTGTAAACAAGGTAACTGCTGTTAAAAGCATTACAAATTCTGCAATAGAGATACTACCGTCATGCACCTTTATGGTCAGGACAATAAAGCTGACTACATCAATTAGGACCAGGGCAATAGATTCTATAAATGACAATTGGAGTTCACGTTTTGTAAAGGCCCTGTAAAGCTTTTCATATGATACAAGCAATGGCTTAAATGCCTGCCTAAAGCGCCCCTCCATTTTAAAAAGTCGCATATCCTTTCCATAGCGAAAATCAGAAGCCTCTGCAGTAAATCGTCCTGCTCGTCTAGCCGTTCGCTGTAGCTGCTCCCTACGCTTATGCTTGTATACTGTGATATTTCTCTGTACAAGGTAAAAGACTACAATAAATATAATGCCAACTAGTGCAATCCATGGACTCACAATAACTAGTAGGCCTCCAAGTAAAACTGCTGACACTAGAGTGCCACCCAGCTCAAATATTTTATGATAAGCGCCCTCAACCCCACTATTATTGCTTTCAAGACTACGTGACCAATTCCCAGCATCATCAAGAAAGGAAGGGTTTTCAAATAATCCGTAATCCATGGTCATGTACTTTTTCATAGCCTTATTCATGATTTTTATCCGTAGCTTCATAAAATATGAATAATTGCGATTCTTCAGTTGAGTTGAAACAGATGTGAATAGGAAAAATAAGACCGCATAAAGCCCCGCTATCATAACTAGCCTTTCAGGTGTTGTGCCCTCCTGCACCAATAAGCGGACAAGTATCTCTATAATAAATACTGATAGTAGTGGTAAAATCCCATTAGAAATAGCATAGCCAATTGATGCTGCCACTATCTTCCCATTCATTAGGACTGGGCGGTACATGGACCCTAATATATCAAATATACTGTGCTTTTGTGTATGCAAATATCTCTTGCGGACATCCTTGTCTAGCAGTTCAAAGGCTAGATTTTTCCGATGACTAGTGCTTTGGCTATTATTAATCTGTGTATGCATATCCCTATTCCCCCATCCTACTTCTTTGTGCCATACTCATTATTGCTTGACCAAGTTCTGTGAGCTCATCTACCCTTATACTATAGTAGCTTTTCCTACCCTCAATGCTAACACCCACTAGCATGGCCTGCTGTAGTGTTGCAAGATGGTGGGAAAGAGTAGCTGCAGTAAGCCCTAGAGCATTAGCTAACTCCTTGCCATATTGAGGCCGTATTGACAGCTGCCTGATAATCTTGTAACGGGTGGGGTCAGAGATCGCCTTTAACTGCCTTTGGGTCATCTTGTCGCGATACTTGCCCTTATCCTCTAGCAAGCTCAGTTCTGCGAACAATAGCCCCGGTGATACACGAAGCCTTAGTCGCTCCCAGGATGAAAACCGGATAGCAAGTGAGCCGTATCCAATAATTCCCACCTCTATATGCACCTTGTCCTGAGTTCGGAAATCATCTGCCTTAAGCAAAACCTGCTCAAGCAAGTCTATATAGTATTTCTTGCCTTGCCCTCTTTCAAGCTCTTGTATTTTTTCTTCATACCTAGCCCTTACAAGGGGGAAATTTCTCCGGCAAATATCCTCAAGCTTAAATAAAGCATTTTTGACTTGCTCATAATATTTATCAATATCCTGGAAAAAGCGTAATAGCTGCATCTGGTCTCCGTCAGAAAGAGAAGTGGCGGTTATTATCTTAAAAAGCTCACCCATATCAAAATTCGGGTCTACAGCCCTATAAAACCAGTCCTGCTCCTCTGGTGAGCCAATATCAAAATCACCTTCTATACCTGCCAAATCATGAAGTCCTAATAGACAACATGTCACAAAATCATCCCGACCCAGTTCATCAATTGACTCTACATCACTCATAATAAGTGATGTTTTAAGAAAGCCGCTCATGTCCTTGGTCTGTTCCGGTACATTTAAAGTGAAGTAAGCTCCAAGCTCATCTTGACTCTCAACTACCCTTAATGCCTCCTCCCTACATTTGTTAAGGTAATCAAAAACATCAGAAAACCTAAGATCTATCTCAGAGGCTGTCAGTGAGAAGTTCTCAGGGTGACTAACTAGTGATTTACCCTTCCAAGCCATTGACCAGTCAGGCTCATTCATATGTTGAGCCTGAAACTCAAAGTACTCTTCCATTAGAGCTAGTGCTCCCATATAAAAATTAGGTGTCTTATTTATGATTATTCGGTCATACCAGTTCAAAGTGGTAACCCCCTCTTTTAAACTGTTTTTCTTGAATTTTAAGCATTCAATTAGATGGTTGCCTACATAATCACAATTAGATTTTCATCTAATTATGTTTATATAATAGCACCATTATTAGACGTGTGTCAAGCATTTATGTTAGATGTTTATCTTATATTCTCAAGATGTGAATTTTTCTTTATCTACTGTAATATAATCTCGTACGCTTTCCTTGTCTATACCAAGTGCGGCAGCAAGCTCTCCGAAAAGCAGGTCTTCAGCTAGCTTCATAAATTTTACGTCCACGGCTCCTAATTTCCGGTTTTTTGTCTCCGCATCCTGTTTCTTAGCATATATGGACATGGTAAGCCCAATTAATTCCTTGCAGTCATGGGTTTTAAGAGATGCCTGATAATGCGCAGTTAGCTCCCTTACTATCCTACTATGAAAAGGCTCTGCATTTATCGTAGGTATCATACCTATTAACTGCTCTGCCTTCTCCTTAGATATGATGGGCCGCGTAAATACATCCGAATTATCTACGGGAGCATATATTACATAGCCGTCGTATAAGGGTTTTAGGACATAGAACAGCTGATCCTTATCGACTCCCGAAAAATCTCTTTTGGTAATTTCTGTTATACGACATACTCCAGTATTGCCATAAATAATTAAGTCTCCAACATTAAAGATAGCATCCACCTCACCTAAGTTAATTGGTCCACCATACTATAATATTGCCACAATTTCTTTTTTCATGTAAGAACTTAGTTTAATGGTCTACTTTCAACGGCCACTTTGTTCACTTCCTTCAGGAGTATTTTGCTATCTATTGGTATTAGGTTATGGGGATATTAGTAAAATTATTCGACTAAAAAATGTTAGTTCAAAAATGGTACTTAAAGAAGTGTAGCCCTTGCCATGGCTAATGGCCAAAGGTGTATACTATTGATGTCGAGGTGGCCAATTGGACTGTATACACCAAAAACAAAAAAGCCCTGAAGTAAATACCTCAAGACTTTTCTATGGAGCTGGTGATGGGACTCGAACCCGCAACCTGCTGATTACAAATCAGCTGCTCTGCCAATTGAGCTACACCAGCTAATGGCGACCCGGAACGGACTCGAACCGTCGACATCCAGCGTGACAGGCTGGCATTCTAACCAACTGAACTACCGGGCCATATAGAAAGTCAGAACCCAAAGGACTAACCCCCCAAACTCCAACCTTCATTTAAATGGTGACCCCTAGGAGACTCGAACTCCTGTTACCGCCGTGAAAGGGCGGTGTCTTAACCGCTTGACCAAGGGGCCTAACCTGGTGACCCATCGGCGATTCGAACGCCGGACACCTTGATTAAAAGTCAAGTGCTCTACCGACTGAGCTAATGGGTCATTTTTCGCAGGCTATTTTCCGCGAACAAATAATATAATACAACAGCAAACAAACTATGTCAACTAGAAAATGCTGGCTAGATGCATTTTTTTTAAGTTTACTGTACAAATATCGGGCTATTCCAGCCTACAGTACCCTTTTTAAGTATATTCCCTACTATATATATAGTAAGCCTCTACTTATTGTTACCAGCTTATATTGGGTAAGTAACAAAAAACACCCTAGAATAAGTTGATTAAGCGAAAAATGCACCTTTGAAATAATAACAGAAGGCCAAATAGTAGTCAACAGGAAAAACCTATATTATTTGACTTATCCACAGAAATGTTCGTTTTCATTCGACAATTTGGGAATTTAATTTAATTAATAACAATTATACCCACATATCCACAGGTGTTATTCACCTTTTCCTCTATTGGCTGGTTAAAAACATAAAGTGTTTTTAAAGTAAAAAGCTCTCCTGCTGGCAGAAGAGCTATGTTTATCGAATTTATTGCTTGTCCTTCATGTAATTGTCTAAGGCTTCCATTAAGACATTAATGTCGATGCCATGAACAGCTGCTGCATCCTCTATGCTCTCTCCGGCGGCTGACGGGCAGCTAAGGCAATGCATGCCAAACTGCATAAAAACAGGAGCCGTACCTTGATCTAAATTTAATACCTGTGTGATAGTCATGTCCTTTGTAATTTGTGCCATATTAACCAACCTCCTTTTTTCTATAATCTATGATACACTTAACATCCTCAGATGGCAAGAAGTTTATGCAATAATAAATCCTTGTAGGCCCTTTTCCAATGTATATACATATTGAAATAATCCTATAATGTGATAATATTACTATACACTGAAGACGAGCTCTTGTACAAGGTGATACGTATAAAGGATGGTAGATGAATTGGCACTTTGCAAGCATTCGGACAACAATCACATATTTGACATCACTCCCGTAGAGAACCTTTTCCTCCACGAATTTATGCTAAAGGCACCAGGGGATTTTGTAAAGGTATACCTTTTTGGGCTAATGCAGTGCTACAACCCTGATTGCACACAAAACACCATTGAGGCTTTTTCACATGCACTAGGCCTTGAAATTTCTGATGTGGAAAATGCCTTCAGATATTGGGAGCGGCAGGGTGTGCTTGAACTTTGCAAAGATTCTGAGGACAAGCTTTCAATTAAATTTCACAATATTAAGGATTTACTGTATAACAAGGGGCTTGACACCGAAAAATCTGTCTACAAGTATAGGGACTTTAATCAAAATCTACAACATATATTTGACACCAGGCTCCTATCACCCCAAGAATACCTACGCGTATATGACTGGATAGAGGTATTAAACCTACCCCAAGAGGTTGTACTAATGATGGTACGATTTTATGTTACGCGGAAAAGTAGTAAAATTAGCATAAACTATTTGGACAAGGTAGCCCAATCATGGGCAAAAGATGGTATCGACACATTACAAAAGGCAGAGGATTACATACAGAGCAATGACGACCGCTTTAAAAACACCGTCACAGTGCTCAAATATTTAGGCATCTATCGGTCCCCCTCCAAGGCGGAGCTTGATATGTGCAATAAATGGACTAACAGCTGGGGTTTTGAAATGGGTGCAATATTGGCAGCTGCCCAGCAGACAACCAAGGTACATACCCCTAACTTTGCGTATCTGGACAAGATCCTATACAACCTACATAGTAAGGGATATACGAGCAGAAGGGCAATAGAAACACACCTTGATACGCGTGAAGGAGCCAACGATAAGCTCAAAGAAGTCTACCGCCAGCTTGGCTACAAGAACAATGCGCCTACCCCAGAGCACCTGAGTATGTACAAAGAATGGATAGAGGTGTGCAAGATAGAGCATGGCGTTATACTTTTAGCTGCAAGGCAATGCGTTAGAAAGAAAACCAATAGCTTTGAAAGTCTTGATAACCTTCTTAGAGAATGGCTTAAAAACGGCCTTGTCACCGAGCCAGACATAAATACCTACCTCAATAAGAGAAAGCTTCTTGATAATGAAATAATGGCCGTATTTGAGCGTGCCGGAGATACAGGCAAAATCGCGATGAGGGACCGCAAGCTATACAAGCAATGGTCAGAGGAATGGAAGATGCCCTTTGAACTAATATTGCTGGCAGCGGAATACTCCACTATGGCAAAGCAAAAAATGCCCTATATAAACAAGATACTAAGTAGCTGGCATGCAAACAATATAAAAACCTTAAAGGGGGCCAGGGCCGACCAGGAAGCTCATGTGCAGAAACAAACTGGATCAGCCAGTAAGGGTAAGGCCACCAAGAAACAGCTAGATTTTAATAAGTTCCCCCAGCATACCTATTCCGATGAGGATTTAGAGCAGTTATTTGACAATATAGAAGATCTGTAGAAATTAGGTGCCCACTATGAAAAGTAACCTGCTAAAGGAGACCATAAGGCAATTTGATGAGCATAGGCTGCAGGAGGAAGCGGCCTTGAGAGCAAGGGAAGCCGAGGTTATGGAAAAAATACCTGAGCTTGCCTCCCTTCGCAATGCCTCCATATCCAATTTCGCTAAAGAGGCCCGGGCCCGCATTCTAGATTCTACATCAAAAGATGATAAGGACTATAGGCAGGAAGTAAAGGAAGAGGACATAGAAAATATAAGGCGGCAAGAAAAAAAGCTACTGGTGGATAATGCCTATCCCGAGGACTATCTTAGCATCCGATTTTCCTGCAAGATCTGCAAAGACACAGGCTACACTGGAGACCTGGTAAAGGAAAAATGCACCTGTCTCATACAAAAGCTTATTGAACAATTCTACAACCAATCTAACTTGACAGATGTGGAGGGTGAAAATTTTGCTACCTTTGATGAAAACGTTTTCCCAGATAAGCCCTTAAGGGAAAATGGTCCTACACAAAGGGAGTATATGCTTCAGCTTAGAAAACTATTTACAAACTATTCAAAGGAATTCCCTAACAACCCCAAGAAAAATATTCTTTTCACTGGCAAAACGGGACTGGGTAAAACTTTTCTTCTAAACTGTCTGGCAAAGGCGCTTTTAGACAAAGGCTTTTCTGTGCTAAAAATTACCTCCTACAACCTATTTGAGCAGCTTTTCGACAATGCAATGAGAAATAGGGGTGAGGGTGATCAATTGCTAAAGGATAGAATCTTTACAGTGGATGTTCTCATTATTGATGATGTAGGCACGGAAACTAAAAGAAACAATATCACAGCTGAGGACCTCTTTAATATCTTGAACGAACGTTACCTCAGAAAGAAACATACCTTTATATCAACAAACCTTACCCTGCAGGACCTGCAAGAGTGGTACTCTGACAGGGTCACCTCCAGACTTTTTGATAAGGATAATACCATGCTAATACGTTTTTCAGGCCAAGATATTCGGCTTAAGAAAAAAAATAAGTAAGGATAGCTTAAAACAGGGCAAGTTAGAAATACTATTTAATATAAATAAAAGCAAAGGATGATGACACATGCAAAAAATTGGACTCCAGCTCTACTCGGTCAAGAACCTCACCAAAAAAGACCTTCTTGGCACAATACAAGGGGTAGCAAAGGCGGGATTTGATGGGGTGGAATTTGCAGGCTACTTTGATACACCAGCCAAGGAAATTAAAAAGGTAATGGACGACAACAATATCGTTTCAGTTGGCGCTCACATTGGAATTGAGGCCATTTCAAAAGACTTTAACAGGGTCCTCGACTTAGAAAAGGAACTTGGTAACACCAACATAGTAATACCCTATATGGGTGAAGAGTATAGGGACAGTCTAGATGCAATTAAAAAAACAGGGGACCTTTTTAATGAGATAGGCGCAAGGCTCAAAGGAGAAGGCATGCAGCTTTATTATCATAATCATGGCTTTGAGTTTGAGCAGATTGAGGGCGAGTACATACTGGACCGCCTAGTCTTTAATACCGAGCCTGACAACCTTCATCTTGAATTTGATACATACTGGGCCGAGTATATGGGCTTAAGCTCCATAGACTTTATAAAGAAATACGGCCAGCGCTGCTCAATGCTTCATATAAAGGAAATGAAGAGCCTTGAGGATAAAAGAAACACCATAGTCGGCCAGGGCATAATGGACTTTGAAACCATCACATCACTGGGTAAGGAGTTTGGCGTCAAGTGGTTCACAATAGAGCAGGAGCAATTTGAAGGCGATGAGATGGATGAGATCAGTCAAGGTTACTTGTACTTAAAAGGTATACTATAGATTATAGGCCTAGCTCACCAAAACAAGGGTGATAAATAATACACCAAGGCCAAAAATATATAGGAGGCTACTAAAAAGGTGAATGATAAAAAAATAAAAATTGGACTTATCGGTGCAGGCAATATAGCACAAAATGCACATATCCCCGCATATTTAAAGATGAAGGATGCCAGGTTGACGGCTGTATGCGATATAAATAGAGCAAGGGCTGCCGATGTAGCTCAAAAATATGGTATGAAGCATGTAACAACAGATATTGATGAGCTTATAGCCCTAGATGATGTTGATGCAGTGAGCATTTGTACATGGAACAATTCCCATGCTCAGGCAGCTATATCCGCCGCAAAGGCAGGAAAACACGTACTTTGTGAAAAGCCCATGGCTATGACAGTCGAAGAGGCCACAGCTATGAAAAAGGCTGCTTATGAAAATAACATTACCTTTATGATGGGCTTTGTAAATAGATTCCGTTCCGACAGCAAGGCAATAAAGGATATGGAGAAAGCTGGCCGGCTCGGAGATATATACTATGCCAAGACAGGCTGGCTAAGACGCAGAGGTACACCCCTTGGCTGGTTTACTGATCTGTCTAAGTCAGGCGGCGGACCGGTTATTGATATTGGTGTACATGTGATAGACCTAACATGGTATTTGATGGGCAAACCCAAGCCCATAGCAGTAAGCGCTACATCATATAGCGAAATAGGCGACTACAAGACAAAGGGTGTAGGACGCTGGGTGGCCTTTGATACAGATGACCTAGTATTTGAAACTGAAGACTCTGCCTCTGGTCTTATACGCTTTGATAATGGAGCCTCTATGACCTTTGATGTTAGCTGGGCCATAAACGGCAAAGATACGAATATATATAGTAAGATATTTGGTACCGAAGCTGGTGCTAGCCTGGATCCCTTTGCAATATACGGAGAAGATGAGCACTATCTAACAGATACTCATCCAAATATTGTTCATGAAAGCTCCTTTGAAAATGAAATCCGCCACTTCCTAGATTGCATCAAGGATGGCAGTGAACCCATAGCGTCTGCTGAAGATGGCTTGCAGATACAAAGGATATTAAATGGTATTTATGAATCTGCCAAACTCGGCAGGGAGATACAGCTATAGAAAACCCCTTTTTACTGACTATTAATACTCTGAGCGAGCCTTGTCAAAATTAGCAAACTTGGTAAACTGGCCAAGCCATACAAGCTCAACGGTCCCTGTGGGGCCGTTTCTTTGTTTTGCTATAATGGCTTCTGCGATATTCCGTTTTTCTGTCTCTGGATTATAATATTCATCCCTGTATAGAAACACTACCACATCTGCATCCTGCTCAATGGCCCCCGAATCTCTCAGGTCACTGAGCATGGGGCGGTGGTCCTGCCTTGCCTCCGGAGCACGACTAAGCTGTGAAAGCGCCATAACAGGCACATCTAACTCTCTGGCCAAAGCCTTTAGGGACCTTGATATTTCTGAAACCTCCTGCTGTCTCGACTCATACCTACCCCTGCCTGCCATAAGCTGCAGATAGTCTATGACAATAAGGCCTAGCCCATGCTCGAGCTTTAACCTTCTGGCCTTAGACCTTATCTCCATAGCAGTTATTCCTGGCGTATCATCTATAAATATAGGTGCATTGGAAAGTGGCTCTGCCGCCTGTACAAGCTTTAACCAGTCGCCTTCATCCAGATCGCCTGTACGGATTTTCTGCAGCTCAATATTTGCCTCTGTACTGAGCATACGCTGGACCAATTGGTCCTTGCTCATCTCAAGTGAAAACAGTGCTACGGGTACCTGGTTGTGTACAGCAGCATGCTGGGCTATATTAACGGCAAAGCTCGATTTGCCCATGGATGGACGGGCAGCCACTAGCACAAAGTCTGATGCATTTAGGCCTGAGGTCCTTTGGTCAAACTCACGGAAGCCTGTTTCCACACCCACTATTTTGCCCTTGTTTTTAGCCAGTTCCTCTATCCTATCATATGTATCAAGCAGTATAGTCTTGACCTGCTCAAAGGACTGTGTGTTTTTCCGCTGGGATATATCAAATATTCTTTTCTCCGCTGTATCAATTATAATATCCATTTCCTCAGATGCCTCATAGCTGTCGCGGATAATTTCGTTGGACGCTGTGATCAGCCTGCGGAGGATTGACTTTTCCTCTATAATTTTAATATAATAGCC
>DASRNC010000128.1:0-3167 GCA_035647595.1 Bacillota bacterium
CTTAAAAGCTCCAGTGTAGTATTGAGTCCTTCCATAGCAGTCTTGTATTCATCTAATGGATGGCCGCTTATATATAATCCAATCATTTCCTTTTCCATAGACAATAATGTCTTTTGGGCATATTCATCTATCTCCGGTAAAATATCTTCATTTACAGTGGCTGATGTCTGGTCACCAAAAAGTGACACCTGCCCCACTATATTGCGCCTTCTATCCTGAATAATGCTATCCAAAACCTTTTCATATACGGCCATCAGCTGGGAACGGTAAATGCCCAGGGAATCAAAGGCTCCACATTTTATTAAGCTTTCGACCAACCTTTTGTTTATGCCTGCGCCATCTACCTTGTGGCAAAAATCCGTAAAGCTCTTGAATTTACCCTTCTTGCTACGTGCATCTATTATTGCCTGTATGGCTGGCGTTCCCACATTTTTCACTGCAACCAGTCCAAATCTTATTTTGTTCCCAACTACTGTGAATTTGGCGTAGCTGTCGTTAACATCAGGCTTTAGTACCTCTATTTTTCTTTTTCTGCAATATTGGATGTAGCCTGCAACTTTGCTGCTATTACCCATAACGCTGGTAATAAGCGCAGCCATAAATTGTACCGGGTAGTGGGACTTAAGCCACGCTGTTTGATATGCAATAAGGGCATAGGCTGCTGCATGGGATTTGTTAAAGGCATATTTTGCAAACTCCATCATCTCATCAAATATCTGATTGGCTTTTTCTATAGTAAGGCCGTTTCGTAGGGCACCAGGTACTTCTACATTCCGATCCTTATCTACTATTCCATGTATAAAGTGTTGCCGTTCCTTCTCCATAATACCAGTGTTCTTTTTTGACATTGCTCTTCTGACCAGGTCTGACCTGCCCAGCGAATAGCCAGCCAGCTCCCTGACAACCTGCATAACCTGTTCCTGGTAGACCATACACCCATATGTCACACTCAATATCGGGGCAAGCTTTTCATCGGTGTATTCTATATTATCTGGATGGTTTTTATTGTCTATATAGCGGGGGATCTGGTCCATGGGACCTGGACGATATAGTGAAATACCAGCTATTATATCCTCAAAGGTAGTGGGCTTTAGTTCCTTCATAAACTGCCTCATACCTGTGCTTTCCAGCTGAAATACCCCGTCAGTATCTCCCTGTCCAAGCATATTGTATACAGCTTTATCATCTAGGGGTATATTGTATATATCAACTTCTTTATCAAAGTTTTCCTTGACCAAGGATAGGGTATCGCGTATTACTGTCAATGTACGAAGGCCTAGAAAATCCATTTTTAAAAGGCCTAATTCCTCCAAAATACCCATGGGAAACTGTGTAGTTATACAGTCATCATTCTTTTGGAGGGGCACATAATCTGTAACAGGCAGCTTTGATATAACTACGCCAGCAGCATGAGTAGACGCATGTCTTGGTAGTCCTTCTAGGCTCCTGGAGGTATCTATAAGGTTTTTAACCGCAGTATCTTCTTGGTACAGCACTTTCAGTTCAGTATTTATATTAAGTGCCTTGTCTATGGTCATACCGATATCAAAGGGGATCATTTTCGCAACACGGTCCACATCACCGTAAGGTATATTTAGTGCGCGTCCAACATCCCTTATTGCGGCTCTGGCTGCCATGGTACCGAATGTTATTATCTGTGCAACATGGTCCTCGCCATACTTCCTAATTACATAGTCGATCACTTCCTGCCGCCGTTCATAGCAAAAATCTATATCTATATCAGGCATACTTATTCTTTCTGGGTTTAAGAAACGCTCGAATAATAGGCCGTACTTTAAGGGATCTACTTGGGTTATATTTAGGGTATATGCAACAAGGCTACCAGCAGCACTTCCTCTGCCTGGGCCTACCATTATCCCCTTCTCCCTTGCATATCTGATGAAATCCCAGACGATAAGAAAATAATCAACATAGCCCATTTGCTGTATAGTTTCAAGCTCATACTCAAGTCTATTCTTTATAGTATCAGTAATTTTGCCATATTTGCTGTGCATGCCCTCATTACATAGCCTGTAGAGATAATCAAATGATGTATAGCCCTCCGGTACCTTAAACTCCGGCATATGTATGGTATCAAAGTCAAAATCTACATTACAGCGGTTGAATATTTTTAAAGAGTTTGATAGGGCATCACCGTATTCGCTAAATAGTTCATCCATTTCATCTGCTGATTTTAAATAAAACTCTCTGGTCTCAAACCTTAATCTATCAGGGTCATCTACTGTCTTCCCAGTTTGTATGCAGAGCAAAACATCATGCGCATTTGCGTCATTTCGTTCGATATAATGAACATCATTTGTAGCTACCATGGGTATTCCAGTTTCCTGGCTGAGTCTCAAAAGTCCTTCGTTTACTTTTCTCTGCTGCTCAAGACCGTGGTCCTGTAGCTCAAGATAAAAACTATCTCTAGCAAATATTGATTTTAGCCGGTTGGCTAGGTTGACTGCGTCGATATACCTATCCTGGTAGAGCATTCGTTGTATATCCCCAGCTAAGCAACCGCTCAGGGCAATTAAACCCTCGGAATACTTTTCAAGTGCCTTGTAATCTACCCGTGGCCTGTAATAAAAACCCTCAGTATAACCTAGTGAAGATAGGGCCATAAGGTTCCTATAGCCTGTCTCATTTTCAGCAAGAAGTACAAGATGAGAATAGTTGCTATCCCTTCTTGGTTCCCTTTCCTCCATATTTCCTGGGGCTACATATACCTCGCAGCCTATGATAGCTTTTAGTCCTCTAGCCTTTGCTTCTTTGTAAAAGTCAACGACTCCATACATAACACCGTGGTCAGTTATGGCAATGCCAGGCATATCAAGTTCTAAGCATTTGTCGAGTAGCCTAGGAATACTGCAAGCACCATCAAGCAAACTGTATTCTGTATGAACATGTAAATGTACAAATTCAGACATTAGCCCACCCCCAATAGCCTTGATATTTTAAATAATTATCTGCTTGCTAAAAAGCCACGTCTAGCAACTCTAACTCTGCTTTTGCAATTCTATTTTACCATGTAACATGTAAGGGTGGCAAGAAACTCCCCCCTTTAGATAGTGTCAAGATACTATGGGTTTTAAGAATAAAGTATCTTCCAGTTCATCATCTGCTTTAGGCATCCCTTATTGATTTAAGGTACTGAGAAGCCCAAG
>DASRNC010000129.1:0-2112 GCA_035647595.1 Bacillota bacterium
GTTCATATACATGTATATGGTCAAGGATGTGAATACCGCCAGGATCCAAAATATAATAAAGAATATATCAAACCTTTCTATAAAAGTTCCATTAGCCATAATACCCCTTGCAAGCTGTACTGTTGGGTAGACGAGATCTGCAACTGATTTTGGTCCACTTATTCCAATACTTACGAACACGAGGCCTGTATAGATCAAGGTCGGTACAAGCACCCCTATTGAACCATACTTTAGTAGTTTGTTTTTATCTTTCATAAATGGTAAAAGGAAAGCAAGAATCCCATAACCTAGATAGGCATATATAATGCTTGTTGTTCCTAATATTATGGGCTTTAATCCACTCGATAATATAGCTCTAAAGCGAAACATTTCGACCTTAGGCAGGCTAAAGACAATTAAGACCACAATCACGCCTATGATAGGTAAAATAAAAACCTCGCTTATCTTTGCAATAGTACTAACCCCACCTTGAATTTGATAAATAACAGTCACAAGCATAGCAATCATCATAAATTCCAACGGTGTCTTGGGCAATAAAAGTACTTTCATGGCATCAGCAAATCCTCTTAAAATGACTGCTGCTACTACTAAGGTATAAAGAGCTATGATGCAGCCAAATAGTTTACCTAGTGTTTTACCAAGTATAATTTGCATGTATTCTATTATTGTGTGGTTCGGAAATCTTGAGCTAAGAACAATTATTACTCCAGCTAAAAGCAAAGAAACGATGCCACCTGCAAATACTGATAAAAGTCCATCTATACCAGCTGGTTCAGCTACTATACTCGGAATACTTAGCACTGCTAATCCGATCATACTGACAATAACTATAGCTGTTGCTTGAATATTGGTTAAACCCTGCTTGTTTTGTGCCATAGTCCATCCTTTCAATCTGAGTCCATTCGTTCCATATCTACAGCATAGGTCTCCTTGGGTCGTTTACTCATAAATCTTATTGGTGCTCTTATGGCAAAATCTTTCATATCATCAGGCGTTATTGGAGCCTGTGGTGACATAAAGCTCATACCAAAGCTTTTAAGTGAGACCATATGTATATTTAGGAATATAAAACCTAGTATTACGCCATACAAGCCTAAAAATGATGCTAATATCATTAAAGGGAATCTTATAGTTCTTAGTCCTATTGCTACACTATAGCTGGGTATTACAAATGAAGCTATAGCTGTCACAGCAACTACTATTACCATAATTGGGCTTGTTATACCCGCCCGCACAGCAGCATCGCCTATTATCAAGCCACCTACTATCCCTATCGTTTGGCCTATTGCCTTCGGCAACCTGGCTCCTGATTCTCGAAGTAGCTCTATTGTAATCTCCATCAACAATGCTTCTACAATTAATGGAAATGGTACTCCTATCCTAGTAGCAGATATAGATAATGCTAATCGTGTAGGTATTAAGCCAGGGTGATATGTTACTACAGCTATATAGATAGCAGGGGTAAGAACAGCAAGAAAAGATGCCACCCAACGTAATAACCTAATAAAAGAAGCTACAATCCATCTTTCATTATAATCCTCTGGGCTCTGGAAGAACTGTGTAAATGTAGCTGGAATAATTAATGCAAACGGACTGTTGTCCACTAGTATGCATACTCTTCCCTCCATTAGATTCGCTATGGTCTTGTCTGGTCTTTCTGTGGCTTGAACCTGCGGGAAAGGTGTCATCTCATTGTCCTGTATTAACTGTTCAAGTTGTCCTGAGTCAATCAATTGATCTATATCAACCTGTTTTAGTCTTTCCTCAACCTCTTCTACCAAGCCAGGACTAGTAATTCCCTTTATATATATATAGGCAACATCTGTTTTGCTCCTTCGTCCTAACACGAGCGTTTTTAGCACCATATTGGGATCCTTACATTTTCTACGCAGTAGAGCAGTATTAGTTCTTAGGGTCTCTGTAAATCCTTCCTTTGCCCCCCTAATGACACCCTCAGTATCTGTATCGCTTATAGCACGTGATTCCCATCCTCTAGCGCTCACAATCATTATTTTATCAAAGCCATCAATCATTATAGCGACTTCGCCTGACATTACAAAGAGGATGGCTTCATCAAGATTGTCAAATTCTTTGATATCCGCTACACTTATA
>DASRNC010000130.1:0-4905 GCA_035647595.1 Bacillota bacterium
ATCTATAAAACATAGACAATTACAGGAGGTTTTAACCTAATGAATACGAAATGGAGCTTAGATGAGCTATATGCGTCCTTTAAAGCTGACGATTTTAAGGGAGATATGGAAAAAGTGGGTAAGCTTATTGAAGACTTTAAGGAGTGGGCCGAAAGGAGCCTTCAATCCCTTGAAAACAAGGAGGAAAAAATTGAATATACCATACGGGCTAATGTGAAGTTGACTGAAATATTTACCAAGCTAATAACCTACTGTTTCCTTGTAACTAGCACTGATGCTAGAAATGAAACAGCCTTAAGTACTGCAGAGAAACTACAGGTAATGTATAACGAATTAACTGAGCCTACTGTGAGATTTGAAAAGTGGCTTACTACCATTGAGGATTTAGATGCCGTCATAGGCTCATCCCCCTTGATAGAGGAACATAGCTATTACCTGAAAAAAATAGTTGAAAACTCTAAGTATTTACTAGGCGAAGAACTGGAATCACTTATTGCTAAAATGACAAACTCCGGCTCTAGGGCCTGGGCAAAGCTACAAAATATGCTCTTATCAACCCTGCTTGTGGAAATTGAGCAGGAGGGAGAGCTAGAAAAGCTACCACTGCCAGTAATTAGGAATATGGCCTATGATGCAGATGCAGATATCAGAAAGAAAGCCTATGACGCAGAGCTTAAAGCCTACAATAAGATTGAGGAATCCTCCGCAGCCTGCCTTAATGGGATAAAGGGCGAAGCCATCACAGTAGCCGGACTCAGGGGCTATACATCACCCCTAGACGAAGCATTGCTAAAGTCAAGGATGGACCGGCAAGCACTAGATGCCATGCTAGAAGCCATGAAGGAGAGTCTCCCCGACTTTCATAAATATTTTGGGAAAAAAGGTCAAATCCTTGGTCATAAAAAGGGCCTACCCTTTTATGATATGTTTGCCCCTATCGGCAGCGAGGATATGACATTTACCTATGAAGAAGCTAAAAATTATATAGTAAAGAGCTTTAGGACCTTTAGCGATAAACTGGCCGATTACACTCAAAATGCCTTTGATAAAAGGTGGATTGATGCCTATCCTAGGGATGGCAAGCAGGGAGGTGCCTTCTGCTCTAATATCCACCCAATAGGTGAGAGCAGGATACTGGCAAACTTTGATGGTAGCTTTTATAATGTATCAACCCTAGCCCATGAGCTTGGCCATGGCTACCATGGGTATTGCCTAAAGGATGAATCTATATTAAATAGCTCCTATCCAATGCCAATAGCCGAAACCGCTTCAATATTTTGTGAAACCATCATAAAGAATGCAGCCATAAAGGATGCCACCCCAGAGCAGGCATTTGGGATATTAGAGCGTTCAATATCCGACTCCGCCCAGGTTATTGTTGATATATATAGCCGCTTTCTCTTTGAAAGTGAGCTTTTTGAAAGAAGGACTGACTGTGCACTTTCAGTAAATGAGTTAAAAGATGCTATGGTTAGGGCCCAGAAAAAAGCCTATGGTGATGGCCTAGATCATGATTACCTCCACCCCTACATGTGGGTTAACAAAACCCACTACTACCAAGCAGACCGCAACTTTTATAACTTCCCCTATGCCTTTGGCCTACTCTTTGCTAATGGTGTTTATGCAGAATACCTAAGGCGTGGAAGTGAATTTGTCCCAGAGTATGACAAGCTGCTTAACTCTACAGGTATAAAAGATATCGCTGATGTAACAAAAATGGTGAATATAGATGTCCACTCCGTAGAATTTTGGAGAAACTCACTTAAGCTTGTAAAAGAGGATATAGACAAGTTTATAAGCATAGCAGACCAGGTATAGGGGTAAAACAATCATTATATTAAAATCGTCTTTTTGTCTAAGGGTCATATTATGGTACCGTGTGTGCTGATGGCCATAGCTATGGGATGTGCGTCACTAGGCCCGCAGAGAAACACAAAACTAGCAATTCCGTAATAGGCACTGTTAGCCAGATACCGGTCAACCCAAACAACTTTGTTAAAATAAAAGCAAGGGGGACTACTAGGATAAAGCCGCGAAGTATAGAAATGTTAAAAGCATTCTTCGGCCTATCAACCGCAGCAAAATACGACGCAAATAATATATTAGCTCCGCCAAATATAAACGCTATAAAGTAAATACGGAGTCCACCTATAGCAATTTTGGCAAGCTGTAGGTCCTGGTCTTTATTAAAAATATTCACGACTGGTTGTGCGAAAACAAATGATAGGATATATACAAACACTGCAAATGCAAAAGTAACTACAATGCCATATTTCAAAGTCCTCCCTGTATTCCCAAAGTTCCCATCACCATAGTTTTTGCTAACTATTGGTTGTATGCCTTGAGCAATGCCTGTAAATATAGATAGGATAACAATTGCTATATTTGCTATTATTCCATAGGCAGCAACACCTAAATTGCCGACAAGCCCAAGGAGCAAGCTATTAAAAATAATCATTACTATACCGGATGAGAGCTCTGCTATTAGGGAGGGTAGGCCAAGCAATGATATATCCTTAAATGCGTATAGTACAAGTTTGCTTCTCTCAAGATGAAAGGTGTTTTTCTTTCCAGTAATGTGCCTTGATAAAACCATCAAACTAACTATAGGTGCTATGCCTGTAGCGATAGCTGCACCAAACATCCCCATATCAAATATAAAAATAAATATATAGTCCAAAATGATATTTGATAAACTTCCAAGCAACATTGCTATCATTGGTAAACGGGGGTTTTCATCATTACGAACAAAGCATATCATTAGGGTATTTAACATAAAGGCTGGTGAAAGGCACAATATCACCTTCACATATATGCTTGTCATTTGATGGGTGACCATGTCTGCCCCAAGCAAAGTAGCAATCTGGTCTGGCAAAAACAATCCCATTGCTACTAATATGCCTGACAGCATCAGGGTTAAGTGTAGGGATTGCGTAAAAATAGTATTTGATTTTGAAATGGAGTACCTGGTCGCCCCTCCCATACCTATCATCAGACCTGCACCATTAATAAAGCTATAAATCGGAATGGCAAGGTTGAGTGCAGCCAAGCCGTCTGAACCAATACCCCTTGCCACAAAAAACGTATCAGCAAGGATGTAGCAGGATATCCCGACCATTCCTAACACATTCATTATTATATATTTAAAAAACATTTTAAATAAGTATTTATTCTCCATCTTATCCCCTTGCCTCCTAAAATAAAAACACCCGACTTTCATACCTTCTAAAACCTAATGGCATGGAACCCGAATGCTGAATGTTTGTACTTACCCGGTGGTGAGAACAAAGCATTATGGTATTTAGTTTATATAGAACATGCCCCAGCAAAATATTAATTTACTGGGGCATTGGCGTGCCCGGAGGGATTCGAACCCGCGGCCTCCTGATTCGTAGTCAGGCACTCTATCCAGCTGAGCTACGGGCACATGCGCCTTCTAAATTGGCTGCCTTTCTATTTTATTATTTTGAGCCGACAATGTCAACTGTTAAATGCTGCAAGTGGCTATTTTAACTTATTGCACAGTGAATACCAGCAGTCAGATAATTGATATATCCGACTGCCCAATTATCTTATCATATCTTCGTAGCTTTTAGAGCACTCATACTAATGTCCTTTTTCATATCCCTAAATATTGCTGCCATTCCTAGGAAAGCCAATACCAGGCTGACTGACAGCTTTGTTGTAATAGTACTACGTATCCCCATCTCTGGATCAGCTATTAGCTCAATTAGGACTTCAAAATCTCGGGCAAATGAAAATGGCAATCTTGCCCCATTGATTTCCATGGATATGTCGTTTAAGGCTAGGTATACACCAGTCATATTGGCTATTAATTCAGCCAATAAAATGCACAAAACTGTCGAACCCATCACAAACAGTGGAGTTAGCTTACCCATTTTACCTCCTAACTTCTTGTATCCAAGTAGTGAGGCAAACGCTGTAAAAAATGCAAACAAGTATACCAATTTCCAGCCATAATAGGATAAGACACCCCACCCAAGTGACCCTAGTAAGGCCCCTAAAAACGCTCCCAAAAAGCCTCTCCCATATTTTTTATCTTCTGTTTCATGTTCGCTCATAGCTAACTCATATGCATTATTTACTTGCCCATAGCATTCACTACACATAAGTACCAGATGGTCATCTACTAGTGTCTTTTCTGTGTATACCTCCTCCTGACAGCTAAAGCAATGGCCAGCAACCTTAATATCCAGCCTATCAAAAACTGCTGTAATATGTTCTAGGTATGTCCTAATTTCATCTTGGTCCATTGGAGTTGTGACCTCTGTAAACACAACTTTTAGAAGGTTATCATTGATACTGTAATCAGAAATATTTAGTAGGTCCTTGTTGCCCTCCAGATCCTCTAAAATGCCCTGTTCCTGCGATTCTGATAATATTGGCAAGCTTGTGATAAAGTACTTAGTGTTCTTGCCATCAAATGCAGTAAATGGATAACCCTTGTACTCCCCGTGTATTCTGCTTTTTCCCATAGTCCAACCATTGTCTTCCGCCCATTTTTTTAGATATGGATATATCATATCTATCGCCCCTCAATTATATTATTTTGTCAATTACTATGCTGCACATAAAGCTATTTTATTACATTATACTTTATTATGTATTATTTTCAAGTTTTGTTTAGGGACAACAAAAGAAGGAGCCTAATAGCTAGCTCCTTCTTTCGCCAACCCTTCAATTTTGATCTATCGCATTATCATAACAGTTCTGACAAAAGCCTTGATATAAATCTCCACAATCATCACATACACAGTCACTGCATTCTGGACAGTCTCTTGAGATAGACTCTTGGCAACTAGAGCCACAGATTGTGCAGGTTGCTTGAGGCATAAAGGCATCATCCTTTCTTTGTTTTTCCTTATTATATTACCAAAGTTTCCT
>DASRNC010000131.1:0-7214 GCA_035647595.1 Bacillota bacterium
CCTCTTTCCTATTTGAGTATATTTTTCCCTCTATTTTATCTATATAGGGGTCTACACCCCACCAAACTTCATTGCGTACTAGCCTAACTACTTTCTCATCAATCAAGAAGTCATCTTGTGCCTTGTATGGACCAGTACCTATAGGTGTAGAAGTCAAATCATATTGATTATTTAACATATTTTCCGCTGTTTCAAAGTATTCCTTTGATAATACGGGAAATGTCATTAGGTCCAGTAACTTTGAGGATGGCTCAGCTAATCTAATAAAAAACGAATATTTATCATTGCTTTTAAGACCTATCTCCAATATATTGTCGTTTTCATAAATATTGTGCTCATAAAAAGAATCAAGGATTCCACTTTTCAAAATATTAAAAGTGAAAATGACATCCTCTGCAGTAAGTTCTTCACCATTATGCCATACAGCATCCTTTCTTATATTGAATGTCCAAAGTCTTCCATCATCTGATACATTCCAATCGGATGCAAGCACGGGTATTTTACTAAGATCCTTGTCATAGCCCACTACACCTTCGTAAATGAGCCCCAAAAAGTTAACCGCGTCACTTGTTTTCGCTAATAAGGGGTTCCATGTATCTATGCCCTGTACAGCAAGCGATAATGTCCCACCTTTTCGAGGTTTTATTTGGCTATTTATATTATTATCATCCTCTTGATTATCCTTTGGTGTTTGCTCTGGTAGACCTGTTATATCACAAGCTACAAACACAAATATAAAAGTAACCACTAATAATAAGACACTTAACTTTTTCATTTTTAAATCCCTTTCGATCAAATTTTACTGTAAGTCAGGATATAAGTTTTTATAGACTTCCATGGTTTCTATTACGGTTGTTACATAAATTCTTGTTTCTGTAAAAGGAATATGGTCTAGTCTTACACCATCCATACTATAATCCTTGTTGTTTAGCCATTTCTTAACATTGCCTATCCCACCGTTATAGGACGCTAAGACCAGCGCTAGATCATATGGGAACTGGGCTAAAAGATAATTTAGGAACCAACATCCAATTTTGATATTGGTTTCAGGATCAAAAAGCATATCATCATCAAATTCTTCAAGGCCTATCCTATCTGCACCCCACCTTGCTGTGTCAGGTATGATCTGCATCAACCCTCTAGCACCTTTGGGAGACATAGCATTATCTTGATACCTGCTCTCTACCCATATTATCGACGCCACAAGGCTTGACTCTAAGGAATACTCAGCGGAATACTTTTGTATATATTCTGCATATTTAAGTGGGTATCTATACCTTTTATACCATGTGCTCTGGTTGAATAGTAAAGCCAGTATTAATAATATAGCAACTATGCTTATTATGTAATAAATTCTCTTGTTTTTGCTTTGCATATTTTCAATCCTTTGCGATAGTCCTCCTTAGGTGGCTTAAGACCTGTTCACTTGTATGCTCGATAGTATTTGAATTATCTATAATTACATTTGCCCTTTTGCACTTTTCACCCAAGCTCATCTGACTATTTATTCTTTTTTTAGCATAGTCTTCAGAACATTTATCACGCTTTATTAGTCGTTCTAATTGAATTTCATATGGTATTGCTACGACCCAAACTTGATCAGCTATCTCGTGCCAGCCCGATTCATATAGCAAGGGCACATCTATAAATATGATATGCTGGTCTTTTATATCCTTAAATTTTTGAATCCTCCTGCTTACCTCTGCCTTAATTAAAGGATGTGTGGCTTTATTAAGCTTCTCTCTTTGTTCAGGTTTGTCAAAAACCAGCTTTGATAGAGCCTTTTTATCAATTTCGCCCTTTTTATCAATATATTTTTCACCAAATCCATTGTAGATAGCTTGCCATACTCTACCATTTTTCTGTGATAGCTCTTTGTATATTTCATCAGCATCAATCACAGGTATATCATTTTCCCTTAATATTTTAGATACAGTTGATTTACCTGTTGCTATTCCGCCGGTCAGTCCTATTACCTGCATATATTTCACCTACTTTGTATCGTACCAGTTATCCCCGCTACCTATATCCACAATTAAAGGCACAGCCAATTGGGCTACATTTTCCATCTTATCTCTTACTAATTCTATAAGGGTGTCCAATTCTGGCTTGTAGACATCTATTATCAACTCATCATGAACCTGTAGTATGAGCTTTGAGCGTAAGCCCTTACTTTTGAGCTCATTATAAACATTTATCATAGCTAGCTTTATTATGTCAGCAGCTGTCCCCTGTATCGGCATATTTAAGGCTATTCTCTCACCAAAGCTCCTAGTGTTATAGTTTCTTGACCTTATCTCAGGTAGGTCACGCCGCCTATTATATAGGGTTGTAACGTAGCCCTTGCTTTTTCCATCCTTGACGATCTGCTCCATATAATCCTTTATCTTTGGATATCTATCCAAGTAGCTGTCTATATAATGCTTTGCCTCGTCTCTTGTTATTCTGAGATTTTTTGATAGGCCAAAATCACTAATCCCATATATGATACCAAAGTTAACAGCCTTTGCGCTGTCACGCTGCTTATCTGTCACCTTGACCATGGGTACATTGAATATTTCCGAAGCAGTACGCATGTGGATGTCCTCTTTCTTCAAAAAGGAATCTATCAAGGTGGGGTCTTCGGATATATGCGCAAGTATTCTAAGCTCTATTTGAGAGTAATCAGCTGTCATTAGCGTATAATCATCACCGCTAGATATAAATATCTGCCGGATAAGTCGTCCAGAATCATGCCTTACTGGTATGTTTTGAAGATTAGGCTCTGTGCTGCTTATCCTTCCGGTAGCAGTAACACTTTGATTAAAACTGGAATGGATCCTACCATCATTCGAATCTATTACGGCAAAAAGTCCATCTACATAGGTAGATTTTATTTTAGTTACCTGCCTATAGTCGATAATTTTATCTATGATAGGATGTGTTCCTAGCAGGCTTTCTAAAACTTCTATATTGGTAGAATAGCCTGTTTTTGTCCTTTTTTGTACCGGTAATCCTAGTTTGTCAAAGAGTATTTCACCTAGCTGCTTGGGGGAGTTTAAATTGAAGGCTTCACCTGCAAGCTCAGTAATTTCATCAGTGAGCCTTGCTTGTTCTGTGCTAAAATGTACATCCAATTCATTTAGCTTGTCCCTATCAACCTTAAAGCCTGTATGCTCCATATCTGCAAGTATCTCTATAAGTGGATGCTCAATTTGTTTGTATAACTCTTCCATGCCTGTTTGCCTTAGTTGGTCAGAAATAGCTTGTGCCAAAATAGACAGGTCGGCAGCATCAGCAGCCTCTGTATCTATATTTTTAAAATCATATAGTAAACGTTCAGGCTCGTATTTGCTTTTGGTGGGCTCTAACAAATATGCCCCAATCATAGTATCAAAGCTTATCCCATTTAACTTTATCCCTATTTTAGCAAGGTCTAATATCCATCCCTTTGCGTCATGTACTAGCTTTAGAGTTTCTTGACTTTCGAAAAAAGGTTTTAGGAGGTCAAGTGCCTTATAGTAATCTATCCCATCACCTATAAGATCTTGTTTAAGATTGATCCTATAAACATTATCTTCCTTCCATGATATAGTAATCTGCTCAGCAGCTCTAATAGCTACTGTCTTCTGCTTCATGAGAAGGTCCAAAAGAGTATACATTTCTTCTATCTTGAAGATATCAGTATATGTTTTTTCTCTTTGACTGGCCTCCTCCTCTGTAGTGGCCTTTACAGAATCGAGCCCTAATTTGCTTATTATAGTGTTTATCTCAAGCTCAAGAAGAAATCGTTTTAGGTCAGGAGTCTTGGGGAATTCATATGGTCCTTCAGGTATCTTTAAATCTAAGGGCACATCCCTGCGGATAGTAGCCAAATCTTTGCTAAGCAATGCATGATTTCGATATATGGTCAGATTTTCTTTTAGCTTTCTTCCACTGAGCTTGTCTATATTATCCAGTACATTTTCTAGGCTATTGTATTCTGTTAAAAGCTTAGTCGCAGTTTTCGGTCCAATCCCTTTAACGCCTGGGATATTGTCCGAACTATCCCCCATCAAGCCCTTCATATCGATGAATTGCTGGGGTGTTAGGCCGTATTCCTTCATCAGCTCGTCCTTATCAAACTTATGGGTTACAGATATACCCCTTTTAGTTAACAGTACTGAGGTATAGTCGGATACAAGCTGTAATGCGTCCTTGTCTCCTGTCACCAGCATCAAATGCTGTTTGTTATCATCAGCAACCTTTGCAAAGGAGCCAAGTATGTCATCTGCTTCGTAGCCTTCTAGCTCATAGGTTGGTATCTCTAGATATTTAGTCAGCTCTCTCACAAGGTCAAATTGTGGGACTAGCTCCTCGGGTGCTTTTTGCCTTGTTGCCTTATATTCTTTATATGCCTTGTGTCTAAAGGTTGGGGCTTTCTTGTCGAAGGTAACAACTATACTACAGGGTTCATAATCATTCTTTAGCTTTATTAGCATATTCATAAAACCAAACAAAGCGTTGGTGTAAACACCCTTCTTGTTCGATAATAAAGGCATTGCATAGAAGGCTCTATGCAATAAACTGTTGCCATCAATAGCAATCATTAACATTTGCTCGTTTGTCTCCTTATGGTGGATTCTAATATTTTCGATTCAAATCAGCCTTTTTCTCACTTGACTTTATCATGAATTACCTAAAAATTCAACGCAACTATAGATCAAGTTTGAAAATATATTGCATATTTAAAAAACTTGTGGTAGTATATCAATTGTTCTATTAGCCGAAGTGGTGGAACTGGCAGACGCGCTGGATTCAAAATCCAGTGGTGGCAACATCGTGTGGGTTCGAGTCCCACCTTCGGCACCAGTGATACAGAGACTTCCAGCGATTTGGGAGTCTTTTACTTTTTAGCTTGACACCCATTTTGACACCAGCAGTCTTTCCTACTAAAGTTTTTCGAATAAACACAAATATCATTGATCCAAAAAAAGGGAGCAGTTTTACTGCCCCTTTTTAGTCTTTTCGTTTAATCCTCATCCTCATCTTCATCTTGTTCGTATAGTCTGTGCTTTTTCTTGTTTTTGCGTTCTAGTATATCCTCTAATTGTGGAGGGAAGAGAGGTAAGTCGAAAATTTCATCACAGACCTGCTCTGCAAACTCTTCACAGGGGGGTATCTCACAAAAACCAAAGGCAGGTACTAAAAGCTCTACCTTTGCTACTATCTTTAGAATTATTGTCAAGCAAATATCTACATCAAACCTAAAGATCTCACCAGGAACAAAGTTGCCTGATACACAAACTGCGTTTACAACGCTCTCCAATTGAAAAGGAATGACGGATTCATCTGGTACGTATAGTATTACGTCTTTGGGTATAGTTATTATGGCATTCCCTACCCCTTGCTTACAGTTCCTATCCTCGAATACTACTTCGATGGGTATCTCTACATTTGTTCTTACCCTTGCAAAGTTGGGCCGCTCAGGCAATCTTTCAATACGAGTGCCTACCAATTTGCCTTTTACTGTTGTGCTTCTACAGCTTATAAAGGTTAAGGGTGGCTCTAAGTTTTTGCAACCTTTAACATTCTTCAAGTATATTCTAACATCTTCTAATGATTCTTGCTGCAGACAAGAGTCGTAGACCTTATTAACTTGAACGCAGACTTTTTCGAGTATCTTCCTTAATCCGTCAAATCCTATTCTTCCCGGACAACGAGGATTCCCTTCATTCTTGTATGAATAAAAAGACATCAATAAACCTCCTTTTCCTATTAGAATGTGGAGAATCATTCTCCATTAGCATAGTATGTGGATATCTACTTTCTTGTGTACTTTGTTTAGTGATATTTGAAAAAGTTTCAACATACATATATGTATAAGTATATAGGTGGAGCTGACTAAGTAATGAGTGATTTCAAAAAAGGGTGTCTAATAAAGGAATCAACAGGAGCACTTTGGTACCTGCATTTGAAAAATCAAAGACTCCATTATGTTTATAAGCAAGAAAAAGAATGGACATCGTCTAAAATCTTAGATGAATTTGATTTCAAGTCTTTTGTAGCTACACATACATCAGACAATAAAGTATATATCCTTGCATATACATATTCCAAACAATTGTGGTTGTATGAGTGGGATGAGGCTAAATGGAAAAGAAGAAATATTAAAAATATAAGCTCTAAATATGAAAATGTAACCTATATCAGCCTTAAGCATGCAGCGGGTAAATTGCACCTCCTATTTTATATAGATAATTCTTTGCAAAAAGCCAGGGTATCACTTCATCAACATGTTCTTAGCAAGGGTGTATTAAAGTCTTTGGATTCCTTGAATTTCTTCTCTGATGATAATGTAACACCACTTAATATCAACATCGATATAAAGAATAACCTTTTTTTTATTTACAAAAGAGATTTTCCAGACAATAGCTGTTTTTATATAAGCATATATAGGCAGTATACAGAAAGCTGGTCAAAACAAGCCATGCTACTTAAACGCTTAGGCCTATGTGAAGGGTTTGATAGCAAACTTGATAAATCAGGCAACCTTCATTTGCTTTGGACAGAAAAATCACATAAGAAGCAAGCTTTACTTTATAAAAAACTAGTACATACAAATACTGGGTTTGATACAGGATTTAAAGAACTTATATTAAGCACAACTAATAAAAATATAGGTTACCTGTCCTTGATTGCCACTAATCAAACCAGTGCCTTTTGGATGGAGGAGGGCAAGGCTTTTTCTAGCTACATTGATGCAAGCTTTAGAGAACAACCTGATATAAAGGTGATTGACCGTCAACCAGTAAACCCATACTTTACGACAAATGTTAACCACAATAACAATAATCCGTCTTTGGTCTTCGGAGATGGTTATCCAGCCTTCAAATGGAATATACTCGACCTAATCGGTAATAGGCCTTTTGATAAAGGCAGGGAGGTGCAGGCTGAGAATAAAAATGATAGCCGGCTTCAATACATGCAAAATACACTGGAAAAAATCGAACAAAGCATAAGTGAATTATATAATGGGTTGAATCATCTACATGAGTACATGAAAGAAAGAGATAAAAGCATTTATAGCCATAGTACACAAATAAAGCAATTGTCCTTTGAATTGGAGCAATTAGGTAAAAGCAGGCCTAGAAATAAACCTGCATCTAAGAAGGATATCCATACTACAGAAATAATGGCCTTAGAAGTATCGGATATAAGAGATAAGGAATCTTATAAAGAAAAGTGTATAGACT
>DASRNC010000132.1:0-2659 GCA_035647595.1 Bacillota bacterium
GCTGTATAGAAGGAATAAATGCCGCTGGCTTGTCCATACCGGATGATATCTCAGTTGCCGGCTATGATGGCATCTTATTTTCTCAGATTATGACTCCCAGGCTAACCACGATGAAGCAGGATACCGCCAAGATAGGCGAGCATGCTGCAAGATTGCTTATATACAATATTGAGCATGCGGGTAGGCAGGATACGAGCCCGGTTGTTATTAAAAGTGAGCTAATAAAGGGTGAATCTGTAAGGCGGATATAATAAACCTTATACCCATTTCTATTTGCAAAATGAACAGTCCAGCTTGTATGCAAAATCAAAGGCATCTTCTCCCTCAGCAATAACCTTTAGTGGCTGATATACAGCTAGGGACACAAGTCCCATCAGGGCCCTGCCGTCGACAGTGCATTGCCTATAAACAACCTTTATATTACAGCTGTGCTCTTCTGCAAGCCCAATAAATTTTTCTATTTCTGACAGCCTATCAAGGCTGATTTTTCTTTCTATCAATAAAAATACGCCCCCTAAGACGAGTATTGTAATTTTAGTAATACTAACAGTTATAAGTAGTATGTAAGTAAAGTAAAGATGGAGTAATAATACGAAAAGTAGGTGAAAAATTAAAGTTATGTATGGTTGTTAAATGCAGGCTTATTGGTATAATTACATTATATGCTTTAAAAGCAGATTTAGAACTTAAAAAAGAGGAGCAAACATATGAGCAAAAGAGAAAATTATATTTCGTGGGATGAGTATTTTATGGGTATCGCTATACTATCGGGATATAGGAGCAAGGACCCTTCAACACAGGTAGGGGCTTGTGTAGTTGATGGCAAGACAAACCGTATTTTAAGCGTTGGCTATAATGGGCTACCAACTGGCTGCTCTGATGATGAGTTTCCCTGGGAAAGGGAGGGCCAACCGCTTGAAACAAAGTATTTATATGTAGTCCACGCAGAGCTAAATGCAATACTTAACAATCGAAATGCCCCACTAGAGGGAAGCAAAATCTACACTGCCTTGTTCCCATGTAATGAATGCACTAAAGCTATTATTCAATCAGGAATAAAGGAAATAATATATCTTAGCGATAAGTATGCTGAAAGTGACAATGTCAAAGCCTCAAAGAGTATGCTAGACAAGGCTGGTGTGACCTATAGGTCTTTTAAAACGAACCTTAAACAGCTAAGAATAGACTACTAGAGTAGACCCAGTACTTGGCAGGCTAATCCCCGCATATTTCTCTTTTATTGCAGTAAAATAATCCTATTGCTAACTGCCAAGGAGGATTATATGCTTCGATTACTAAGCCTACAGATATTTGAGGACCCAAGTGTTTATAGTCACAAGCCTGTTGCCAGGCTACAGGTTCAAATGGGAAGGTATATAGATACGTCCTCTAGGGATATTCCAGGCTTCAATGACCGGTTAATTTCAGATTTTCCTGGCCTAAGTATCCACCAGTGTTCAAAAAACTACGCTGGTGGCTTTTTAGAGCGGCTACAAGTAGGAACATATCTCCCTCACATAATAGAGCATCTCTGCTTGGAGACCCAGACTATCCTTGGTTATGATGTGCGCTATGGCAAGACTAGGTGGGTCCAGGAAGATGTATACAGCATTATTTTTGCATACAAGGACAAGCACTTAGTAAAGCCCATTGTGGACTTTATTTTAGGGTATATAAGGAGAATACTAAGTGGCGATGACTTTGATTTTAAAGGAGGACTAGAGGTTGTCTCAAACCACATGAGTTTGAAGGGGGTAGTCGGCACAAAAAGGGAACTGCCCTTTATCATTGCTAATGCAAAGCGGGGCGTCAAGAGCCCTGTGACCGACCTTTTGGTGAGTGTTCTTATGGACAAGGGTTTTAGTACAGGACTGGCTTCTTTAAATGGGGTTTATAAAAATAATGAGAGAATCAAGAAAAAAAGTATGACATTTAAGAGCATGGCCAGCCTGGTGCTAACTACAAAGGATATAGATGTAGCAGTACTTGAGCTCGATAGCCAGAACATATTAGCCGAAGGCCTCCCATATCCTGAGGCAGATGTGGCTATTATAGCCGGCCTATTAGATGAACATCTGGGTGAAAGATATATTGAAACCATTGACCAGCTCCTTCACATAAAATCACTGGTCATAGAGGCAGTTAAGGCAGATGGTGTCTCCATACTAAATGCAGATGACCCTTATTTTCCTGAGCTTGTCAAAAGGGTAAGGAGCAGGATAGTACTTTTTGGCATGAACAAAAATATACCTGCTATGGAAGACCACATTAGTAGCCGCGGTGAAGCGGTTTTCTGCTTTGAGGATGGCATTTACTTTATAAAAGACACCCTTGCTACAAGGGTGCTAGATTTTAAGGATATGCCGGCTTTTTATGTCGGTAGCGACTATGTTTACGATATTATGGCAGCAATATGCACGACCTATGCTTGCGCTATACCAGTAGAGGGTACAGGTCATTTGGTTTTGTCACAGCTTAGAAAAGAGCTACTCAACCTAAGCCACACTCCACGAAAACGGAGTCTTTATGTACAATGAATAGGGTGATGAACCACTATATATCTTTATTCCATCGTAGGTTGAATTATTTTTCGCGAAATTGTATTTATTAAGCTGATTGTATTGCTCCAGTATTACTGGTATAATTGATAACCTATATC
>DASRNC010000133.1:0-2910 GCA_035647595.1 Bacillota bacterium
TTAGCCCTCTATGTATCCGACTATACAGTAAAATTACTTATAAATCGTTTAAACACCTATTGTCCATCTGTTTATACGCCGTTTCTGACCACTTTTGACAATATCCTACTAGGGTAAAATGATGGTAAAAAGCATGCCTTAAAATTATATTGTATTCCCTGTCTAAAGTCAAATAATACAAAAGATCGGTATGTCTTAAGTATTTGTTTAAATACGAAATAGCCCTATGGTAAATCTTACTTGCAACAGGGCTATTTTTATAAGAAGCTTTATTTAAGCACTTTTATTGGTATTAAGCTTCAGACTCTTCATCCTCAGCTTCAGGTGATTCGCCTACAAGTTCAGGTTCTTGACCTTCACTATCAGCTTCTTCAGCTTCGAGTTCATCCTCGTAATAACTAGTACTATCTATAATGGCTGCCACCACGGTGTCAAGTGGGTCTACTAATTCAATATTAGGGTCTTTAGCTATATCAAGATCGTCAACCCTAATGGTATCTCCTATTTCTAACCCTTCAAGGTCAACTTCTATCCTATCAGTTAGGTGTCTTGGCAGCGCCCGATATGAAACCTCGGACATTTCTTGCTGGACCAAACCGGTAAGCGTGTCTCTATTAAGGAATACGATTCTAGCAACAGTTTCGATAACTTCATCAGCTAGCAATACTTGAAAGCTTAAATGCTCGAGCTTATTAGTCGCTGGTATATATGTAACTTCCCTTAAGAGTGCTATATACTTTTCATCATCAATCGTCAATTCAGCTTGACTTCCCTCAGTATTAGTTCGTAAAAAGCGCGCAAGGTCCTGCTCAGTAAATTGTATACTTAAAGAGCTTTCAAGGCTTTTGCCAAACAAAACACCAGGAATAAGTCCTTTTCTTCTCATTTGATTAGGTTTTAAATCCATACTTCTCTTTTTCGAATTTAAGGTGTACATCATCAACATTCTCCTTCTCTCAGTGCGTAAAGTTTAATCAGTCCCTTATTATGTAAAACAATTACGGTTGTCTATTAACCTATTATAACACAACATGAATATTTCGCAAACTTTAGATATTAGATTAATATGCCAAGTTTTGCCCGCGCATTTACCTAACATCCTAATATATGATAAATGTCCATATATGAACCCTCACCATTTCATATGCTCAGAATATTATATACAGAAACAAAATATTTTTCAAGGAGGGATTTATATGAGGCGGATTAAGCTTTTCATATTAATACTTACACTAGTGTTGCTGACAGTTTTCACCTTGGCAGGCTGCAGGTCGCAAGAGACATCTAAAATCAGGCTGTGGGAGGTGACTAGGTCTATTTTCTATGCGCCCCAATATGTCGCCATATATGAGGGCTATTTTGAAGAAGAGGGTATTGATATTGACCTTTACAATGCAGGAGGCGCTGATAAGGTCATGACAGGTGTATTGGCGGGCCAAGCTGACATAGGTTTTTCTGGAGCAGAGGCAGCCATATATGTCTTTAACGAAGGCCACGAGGATTATCCCGAAGTTTTTGCCCAGCTAACGCAAAAGGATGGTTCCTTCCTCGTCAGTAGAGAGCCTGAGCCTGATTTTAAATGGGAGGACCTAGAGGGTAAAACCGGTTATTGCTGGCCGCAAGGGCGGTATGCCGGCTATGGCATTTGAGTATATACTCAGAAACCACGGGCTAGTTCCAAATGAAGACTTGGAATTCTTGCTTAACGTACAATTTGACCTACTTGCAGGTGCATTTCAAGGTGGTACCGGAGATTATGTATCACTATTTGAACCAGTGGCTTCAAATGTTGAGCTGGATGGAGACGGTTATATTGTTGCCTCCTTAGGAGTAGCTGCAGGTGACATACCCTACACAACCTATTATGCAAAACAAAGCTATATGGAGGCTAATGAAGACCTAGTTACTGGTTTCACAAGGGCCATATATAAGGGCCAGCAATTTGTCGCAAACCACTCTCCAGAGGAGATTGCCCAAGCCATACAGCCAGCTTTTCCTGAGACTGAAATAGACCGGATAGCTTCTGTTGTAAAACGTTTTAAAGACCAGGAGACATGGCCTTTAGACCCAGGAATGTCTGAAGAATCCTATGATCGACTACAGGATATTATGGTGACTGCAGGGGAGCTGGACCAGCGTGCTCCTTATGAAAGCGTGATTAACAATGAATTTGTTGAAAAAGTTATAGAATAATTTAAATAACATATACTAAGCCGACATAATTAGGAGGTGTACAAATGAAAAACCTATCAACAAAAGAACTGAACTATATAAGAGACTTCCTGTCATGGGAACTAAACATGACGAAAAAATGTAAGCAATATGCAGACCAGGAGGTAGACCCCATGTTCAAGGGTGTTTTTGAACATGCTGGCCAAACTCATCAAAGTAACTATTTGAAGCTAACAAGCTATTTAGAGCAAGTAAAAAGTAGTCAGGGAGGAATGGAAAACTAATGGATAGTAATTCGCTAGTGACTAGCAAATTTGGTGTACAAAAGATTGGCAAAAACATGTCCCCCGTCCTGCCTAAGGTAAAGGATGCAGGAGTAAATGTACGTGACCGGCTTAATGATGTATTGTTGAGTGAGAAGCATCTCCTAAACGGTTACCAGATTGGATGCAGTGAGGTTATATGTGAACAATTGCTCAATTTAGTAAACCAGAACATGAACTCTTTGAAAAATATACATCGCAATGTCCTAAGTAATATGTTTGACCTCGGCGAGTATCAGGCTGACCTCGCTACCCCCATACAGGTTGAGGATGCCTGGGATACATTCAATAATTACAAGGTTCAACTACCTTTTCAAAACCAAAGCAACTAAGTCCACATATAATAAAACCTAGAAGGAAGGGGATACCAGTTATTAAGCCCTGGTTCCCCTTCCTTCTTATATATACCTATATC
>DASRNC010000134.1:0-3174 GCA_035647595.1 Bacillota bacterium
GGCCTAGAAAGGGTGATAGAATGATTTAGTCAGCTTAATTGCAATATCATATTTAATCGTTATTAACAAGGAGGAATACAATGTCAGTTGAATTAAAACAGGTATACAAGGCAGCAGTTGTTGGTTTCGGAGGTATGGGTAGCTTTCACCTACAGCTGGCAAAAGACATCGATAGACTCGAGTATGTGGGGTCCTATGATATAAAGGAGGATAGGCAGGAGGCAGCCAGACAGGCAGGTCTTAAAACCTATGATAGCCTTGACGAACTATTAAAGGATGACTCCATTGATATAATTCTTATAGCAACACCCAATGATGTTCACAAGGACATAGCTGTAAGGGGCATGGAGGCAGGCAAACACATAATATGTGAAAAACCAGTAACAATGAACTCTGCAGAGCTTCAGGAGATGATCGATGCCTCTGAGAGGACCGGCAAGCATTTATTTGTCCATCAAAATAGACGTTGGGATGAGGACTTCCTCACCATGAAAAAGATATATGACCAGGACATGCTAGGCGAGATATTTGCCGTTGAGTCCAGGGTACACGGTTCAAGGGGTATTCCCGGTGACTGGAGGCAGGAAAAACAATATGGCGGTGGCATGGTACTAGACTGGGGAGTACATATCCTAGACCAGGCCCTCTTGATGGTAAAGGAAAAGGTAAAAAAGGTATATGCGGTCCTAACCTTTGTAACAAACCAGCTAGTTGATGATGGCTTTAAGGCAGAGCTAACCTTTGAAAGCGGCAAAAAGTTTTGGCTAGAGGTAGGGACTAGCAACTTTATTTCACTACCCCGTTGGTATATGTTAGGCAGCAACGGTACAGCCATGATTGAAAACTGGGGTATGGACGCCAAGGTTGTTGTAGCAAAGGGTAAGAGCGAAAAGGATATCGTTCCTGTAGTTACTGCAGCAGGCCTTACAAAAACAATGGCTCCTAGAAGAGAAGACACCATACACGAGACTGTTGTTCCAATAGAGAAAAGCAATATAAAGGAATTTTATCAAAACGTAGTAGCAACCGTAGATGGCACAGAAGAAAAGGTTGTAAAGCTAGATGAGGTTATGCGTGTTATGAAGCTTATGGAAGCTATATTTGAGTCTGCTGAAAAGGGCCAGGTTGTAGACTTTGAGTAATCGAACAATAGAAAAACTATCTTAATATAGGCTTAAAGTTTAAGGGGAGCTAAAGGCTCCCTTTTTCGTTCGCCTTATTTTCTAAAGTAGCCCTAGGACATACCTAGCATGTTATGGTGGCAAGAGTAAACGAAAATACTTGCACATCAAAATGTATATGGTATAATATGCATATACAGTGTACAAATATCGGATGTGATCAATTATGGTAGAGGTTAAAATTACTCAATCATACAAACTGTCACTGTCTTTTAAATATGACAAAAGGACCATTGATAAAATAAGGTCTATAGAGGGCAGGAAATGGGATACCCTTAATAAATATTGGACTGTTCCAAATAACATTAATTCTATTAACGCTATCAGAGGATTGTTTAAAAAATCTGAGATAATTGATCAAACGAGTCTAGTTTATAACGATAATAAAGTTAAGGATATAACCTCCAAACAACCATTGTTAAAGAAAGTTGAAGATGAGCTGAAAATCAGAGGATATAGTTCTAAAACTATCAAAAGCTACAAAGGTCAGATAAGAAGATTCATAGAGTACCATGAAAAGTAACCTTATGCTCTAGATAAGCAGGACATAGATAACTACCTACTGCATCTGCTGGGTTCAAAAGATATTTCACATTCTTATGTAAATCAGATAGTTAGCGCCATCAAGTTTCTTTATAAGAATGTATATAATATGCAAAATATTTGTATAGACTTGGAAAGACCTAAAAAAGAGAAAAAGCTACCTGAAATATTGAGTAAAAACGAGATTTCTAAGTTATTAAAGGCTGTGAAGAATTTAAAACATAAAGCGATTTTATATTTAGTTTATTCAGCAGGACTTAGAGTAGGCGAGGTAGTAAAATTAAAACCAACTGATATTGATAGTGATAGGATGCTTATACACATAATTCAGGGGAAGGGCAAAAAAGACAGATACACTATACTTTCAGAGACTGCACTAAGTATACTTAGACAATATGTGAAAGTATACAAGCCTGAGCATTGGTTGTTCCCGGGACAACATCCTGATAAGCATCTTACGGAAAGGTCAGTACAAAAGGTGTTTGATAATGCACGAATTGACGCTAAAATCCGAAAGGATGTATCTGTACATAATCTTAGACACTCATTTGCCACCCATTTACTCGAAGGTGGTGTAAACCTAAGATATATCCAGGAGCTACTTGGACATTCTAGTTCAAAAACCACTGAGATTTATACCCATGTAACACAGAAAAATCTAAGCAATATCATAAGCCCACTAGATACTATAATGATGAATAAAGAAGAGGGTTAGCCATAGTGGGGATATACGAAATACTTCGCTAATCCCACCATTTTTAAGGGTATTCACGAACCATAAGTTCGGGAATGCAATAGATATCGGAAACTGAGTGCAAGCAGCGCGGCATCTCACGGCGTATTATTTTGTCTGCTGGTGAAATAACAGATTAGGTGTTTGAAACTATGTAAATTAAATCTAAATATGATAGGGGGAGAATAAAATGGCAGAGGTTATTAAAACTTATAGGCAATCTGTTCCGGCACTGCGTTTCATTGGGAAAAAGTATGAGGATAAGGATAGAGTTAACGGTGGATTCGGAAAGCAGTGGGGCGATTGGTTTTCCAATGGCTGGTTTGAAATGCTGGAAAAGAACTGCGACATAAAATCAGTCTATGAAGATGGTGACGCATATATTGGGCTAATGCGTTGGAAAGAGGGAGAACCATTTGAATATTGGATTGGTGTCTTTTGCCCTGAAGGAGGAGAAGTCCCTATGGGTTATTCATTTATTGATTTCAATAAAGCTGACTTAGGCATCGCGTGGCTTTACGGTAAAGAAGATGAGGTTTACGGGCAAGAGCATAAATGTGCTGAAAGCTGTGAAAAAGAGGGATATAAAATTGTCCCTGATGAACAAGGCGCTCATTGGTTTTTTGAACGTTATGCCTGTCCAAGATTTACGACCCCGGATGAAACGGGTAACATTATTTTAGACATTTGTCATTATATTGAAAAAGAGAATTAAGA
>DASRNC010000135.1:0-2037 GCA_035647595.1 Bacillota bacterium
ATTGATTAGTTAATAGCATAATATTTACTTTATATATAGTCCTGAAACTTAGTATTTATTGACATTATTGCATGGTCAAGTGGCTGGACCCCTTTACCACTATAGATTAGAAAATCCTTAACCTGTTTTAGGCAATTGGGTATATAATATCTACCCCATGTTCTCCAAAGAGAATATTGTTATTATGGAGGGTCTGTTGTATAGACCCTGTGTCATGAAAAGAGATGACAGTAAATATAAGAGGGAGGCCTAATATCTTTGCTCAATAAACCTCCCTTAATAAATAATCAATTTTGTGCTAGCTTTAGCTAAGACTTTTTAAAGCTTCCGATACTGCCTGAAGGTTTTCCTTGGGTGTATTAACCGGTACTTCACACCCTGCAGCGATCACTGACGTAGGAGATGACTGGTTCAAGCATCGCTCTACCTCTTGTTTTACAAGCTCAGGGTCGCCCTCAAGTAAAATGGCAACAGGATCAAAATTACCACAGGCACTTACATTTGTGCCCACTAGCTTGTTTGCTTTCTCAAAGTCTACCATCCAATCACAATCGATCATGTCTACCCCTGTTTCCATAATAAGCTCAATAATGGAATTTATATTACCGCAGATATGGAGTTTGGTCTTGGCCCCGGCCTTGTGTATCGCTTCAACTATTCTTTTCTCATAGGGTAGGGCAAATTCACGATACATTTCAGGTCCAATTAGGGAGGCTGCAGCATCCCCTATACCGATTATATCTGCCCCTGCTTCGACTTGTGCAAGGGCAAAATCTATAGCGCCTTGAGTAGATATTTCTATTAATTCTTTTGAAGCTTCTGGATCTAAAGCGACATCCATCATCATATTGTTAATGCCCCTCAAGTCACATGCCTCAGCAAATCCACCCTCTACCCAGCCCTGGACAGCACATTCCCTTTTTGCATAGTCTGCTAATTCTCTCACAGCAAGCAACCTATCATTAGTGCGCTTATGGTCTTCAGGCTTAAATACTTTGAGCTGCTTAAGGTCCTTTAAGTCGCCAATAAGGGGTTCTGGCGCATAGGGCACCCCATCCTCTGGAAATATTATCTCTGAACCAAATGCTTCGGCCTCTCGCATAGGGTCGGAGATAACACTTAAAATGTCTAAATCAAAGTCTTCCTTGCAACGGATTGCTGCCTCTACCAATACCTTGTAATCAGTCACAAATTCTTTATATCTAGCACCTACGTAATGGGCTCCAAAACCCATTATGATACAATTATTGGGAACCCTATCTACAGGCTTGCCTGCCATTCGAGCAAATAATCTTTCATAGGAATTCATAAATTTTCTCCTCTACTTGGTTCTTATTTATAGGTATCATTTACCTGTGTAAACGTTGTCCGGCGCAAAATAGTGCAGCCAACGGGTACTAGTTCAACCCACATTGGTATTGCCCATTCTGATAGCATCTTTGCCTCAATGGTGACTGGGGCCTTATCCCACTCATAATCCTCCAAGTCCCTATATTTAACCTTCAAATAATCTTCAGGCCTTTCTTCATTATAAAGTAGAGTATAGTCCCATTTCTCATCCTCATCTGGGATATAATTTGTATCAGCAAAAGGCTTTAGATCATAGTGGTAGTAATCCTCACCAACTGCTTTAATATCCTTAGAGTACAATAATGGACCATAGGCTATTGCACTTGTACCATCCACAGCTTTGATAAGCTTAGGACTTGCCATAAAGTCTATTTCAATAGTATCTCCATCTTTAAAGCTTCCATCAATCCTGATTTTTCTGCCACTACCTGTCTCTAATAATTGGCCCCCTATCCTTTTACCATTCATTTGGATATGGGTGTCTTGGCTCCACCTAGGCACTCTGAAAAATAGGTTTGTCTTCAGGTCACTAGTAGTGCTGATAAGAAAACGTACCTTATTTTCAAAAGGATAGGCAGTCTCTTCCTTGATAGTTACATCAGCCTCTCCTATTTTGGTCTCCAGGGTGGAAGGGCCGTAGAAAACTGCATGGAGGTTTTCTTCCCCATCTACCATCCACATATGTTC
>DASRNC010000136.1:0-2778 GCA_035647595.1 Bacillota bacterium
CAGGAAATAAGCTTATTGAATTATCAATAATATCCTCTGGTAATTCAAATTTTAGTGTAACACTCTCTATGCTATCCTTGAATCGTAATCTAATGCTGGAGCTATCCCTATCATAGAATCATTTGATATGGCCTTTGAATAAGGTGTTTCATTTGCTACTATGTTGCCTTCAACGTATCCTGCGGCTGTAATATCCATTGAAAGCTTGTAGGGGCTATCCTCTGTATTTATCCTAAAAAAAGCATCACTGTCAGCTGGAATTGACTGCTTTAATGTATATTCAGCATCAGGTATACCATAGGTTTCAGGATCAGTTGGATCTAGACCTATTATAAGCTCGTCACCATCTAGCAAACCATCCCCGTCTGTATCTGGGTTTAAGGGGTCTGTGTTATAAGTATTGATCTCATCCCAATCACTTAGACCATCACCGTCTGTATCGACAGACAATGGGTCTGTTCCAAGAAGGATCTCTTCTATATTAGATATGCCATCACCGTCACAATCTGCATCTGCATCTGATAGGTTTTCATCAAAGGAATTGTATACTAGTGGATCTGTATCCGTTAGATAGACCTCTTGGCCATCTGTTAAACCGTCCCCATCAGTGTCAGGATTGTCAATATCCGTGCCGTACATGTTCTCGAAAATATCAGCTAGGCCATCACCATCTGTATCCAAAAGCTCTACTTCATAGCCCGAATCAGTCTTTACAGCTAAGAAAGGAATTGAAGTAGCTGTCTCGCCATAATGTGTGGTTTGCGAAATTTTAAAGTATATTGTGTCAAGGGTTTCTGTAATACTATAATTGTACTCACTAACATCTGCTACTGTATCTATAGTTGTGTAGGTGTCATTGTCTTCAGATATTTGTATATCAAATATACCTTTTGGGTAGCTTGTCTCCCAGCTAATATCAATGCTATTACTATCTGCTAGATATTGACCAAAGGCATAAAGGACAAGTGGTATATCCGGGTCAAAATCATCATCTTGTTCCTGTTCCCCTTCAGTTCCTATAAACTCGGCCATGCTAGCATTATAGTTTGCATTAACGTTTATAGCATTAATTGTTATCGTCTGAGCTATAATTATAATCTTGTTCATATTTACATTTTGTGCATTAATACTGACATTACCTTCTGGTGCATAGATAAGGCCACTGAGATTAACATTCATGCTGTCTATTATAATGTCACCCGTCTCAGATGCGATAATTGACTCGTTTGTGTTTAAGACATTTCCCATAAGTAGTATGTCTTCTTGGGCTTTTACTTGAGTGTTTAGATTGATGTTTCCTCTTAGCTGTAATTTGCCTTGTACATCAATAGGATTATCTAAATTGATATTTGTATTAGTTGTAGAATAGTCCTCTGTATATAATGCAACATCATTTCCTGAAAAATATGTGTTATTGAGCTTATCAAAGATTTTTATCATCTTCTCGTTTACAGCTTCTGTTCTTGTTCCATTAATGTTCACGTTTCCCTTAGTAACAATTGTACCATTGCTTGCGATATTACCATTTACACAAAAGTTACCAGCATCTACTTTAATAGCTCCTGCTTTACTAGATGCGGCAAACATCGTATACGGAAAACTATCAGCCTCCTGCGCTACAATGGGTATCCTAGGTAACATCATAGTCAAGAACATAATCCCTGCTAGTAATCCTGACTTAAGCCTTTTAACCTTCCTTGCGCTTAACATTTTTACTAACCCCATTTAATTTTTTCTTTTATGTCTCACCTCTGCAAGTCGCCTTTTGATGTCATCTGACTCTATTGTAACTAATATACATATGTTTGTCAAATAGTGTTATGTATGGAAAACGTTTTCGTAGGTATATATTATATACAACCACCTAATTTTGTAACTATATAGACCTATCAAGGTCTTTTTTTCTGCACCTTGTAGCCAACTATGGCGACCTTTGTTCTAGCCTAATTAAAGGCTTTGTGGTACCATATCCTTAAATCCGGGCAAAAAGGGGGAAGTACTATGAAGCATAAATATAAGCTCATCAGGTCAAATAGAAAATCCCTTGCTCTGGAAATATCAAGGGATTTAGAGGTCATAGTGCGGGCTCCAAAGCGCTTATCCTCCCATGTTATAAATAGGTTTGTAAGTGATAAAGAAGAATGGATAGAAAAAAATCTAGAGCTCGTAGCAAATCAAAGATCTAAAGAAGCTACTTTTGCCCTAACAGATGAGCAAAAGGCAGAGCTTAAGGAAAAAGCCAAGCAAGTCATACCAGCCAAGGTTGAGCACTATAGCGACATTATGGGCCTTAGTCCTACTGGCGTAAAAATAACCTCAGCTGAGAAGCGTTTCGGTAGCTGCAGTAGCAAAAATAGCCTGTGCTTTTCATACAGACTAATGCTCTACCCTGACGAGGCCATAGATTATGTAGTTGTTCATGAGCTGGCCCATATAAAGCATCACAACCATAGTAAAGCCTTTTACGAGCTTGTTTTAAAATATATGCCAGACTATAAGCCAAGGGCAGCCATGTTAAAACACCTTGGCTCCTGACTCATTGCAAAAGTATGCTTATTTTTGTCCTATATTTAGCAGGGTATAGACTAGATGAGGATACTTACCACAATTGAGAATAGTTGACCAATGCTTATTATTATGCTATAATATTAATAGATATCTCCGAATATCATATGTAGTGGGGGAACCGAGTTTTAGGGGTTAATCTTATTTTTAGAAGGGCTACTTGGGCGCCCTAACCCGTCAGCTAACCTCATAGGAGTGCTCCAGGCGTATTGC
>DASRNC010000137.1:0-4767 GCA_035647595.1 Bacillota bacterium
GGGTATACAGGCATAGTAGGGGACAAGGTATGTAGGGTCATTTCCAGGCCTGATAGGCTAATTCTTGAAAACTGCACCGAGAAGGACTTTGATGCAATATGGAGATATTATTTTGATTTTGATAGGGACTATGAGTCGATAAAAGAGCAGCTATCAAAGGACTCAATCCTAAGAGAAGCAATTACCTATGGCTGGGGAATACACATTTTAAATCAAGACCCATGGGAGACCTTGATATCATTTATTATATCCGCCAACAATAATATTGGTAGGATAAAGAACATTATCGAGAGGCTTTCTCATAGGCTGGGTAAGCCTGTCAGCTATGAGGGGAGAGATTACTACACATTTCCGGAGCCTGAGGCATTGGCCTGGCTAGATGATGAAGTACTCAAGCAATGTGGGTGTGGCTACAGGGGACCCTATATAAAAGAGACGGCGCGTATGGTTGCAGAGGGGGAGATAGATCCACTAGCCCTTAGGCAGATTCCATACTTAAAAGCACGTCAAGAGTTACTAAAGTGCAAGGGTGTTGGTGAAAAGGTTGCTGATTGTATTTCCCTATTTTCCCTAGGAAAGATACAGGCATTCCCAGTTGATGTTTGGATAAAGAGAATAATGGAGGAATTTTACCTGCATGGGGAGGCCCCTGTAAAGAAAATAAGGGCCATTGCAGAGCAGAAATTTGGCAAATATGCCGGCCTGGCACAGCAGTATTTGTTTTTTTATGCCAGAGACAAAAAAATCGGTAGATAGGGGGAGGCTTTATGCGGGGGACTATAGTAAATACCTTAGCTATATTGGTAGGTACAGTTATAGGTCTTGTTATAAGGAAATGGTTTTCAAAGAATAGTTTTTTCGAGGGTTTGTCTGATTTGGTGATGCAGGGTATAGGCTTGGCAGTAGTAGTAATTGGTATAACTAATGCCCTTACAGCAGAGAATATGCTTCTTGTCATAATTAGTCTCCTTATTGGTGGTATTATAGGTCATGCCATAGGCATTGAAAGGCGACTAGACAATCTCGGAAAGGGGTTGCAAAGGCATTTACATAGGGGGGACGGTCCTGTATCCCAGGGCTTTGTTACTGCAAGCCTCATCTTTTGCGTAGGGTCTATGGCTATTGTAGGCTCTCTTGATGCAGGCTTAAATGGTGACTACCTAACATTGTATGCCAAATCATTACTGGACGGAATAACCTCTATAGTGCTTGCCTCTACTCTTGGTATTGGTGTTGCTTTTTCAGCCCTGGCTGTCTTATTATATCAGGGATTTATTACACTCATGTCCAGCTTACTTCACCCCTTTTTGTCCGTTATTGTAGTCAATGATATGTCTGCTATCGGCGGTATCCTCATTATGGGTATAGGGATAACAATGCTTGGTATTAAAAAGCTTAATATAGGCAACCTTCTTCCAGCCATATTTATTCCACTCTTGTATTATCCATTAGCCGACCTAGTAATTTACTTAATAAAGTAAAACCCCATAGTAAATTAGCAAAATAAAAACACTAGCTTAGAGAGTATTCAAAATATGTAGAAGGTTCTTGACACTGGGGTTTCCATTTGTTAAACTTCTTTTAATATCCAGATATAAGACTAATCAAATATATATAAAATAAAGTACAATTCAATGGAAAGGGAGTGTTTTAAATAAACGGAAAATTTTCAAAAGAAGGATTAACCTTCGATGATGTGTTACTAGTTCCCCAAAGGTCAGAAGTCCTCCCAGGAGAGGCGAACTTATCTACAAGACTAACTAAAACCCTAAGACTTAATATACCCTTGATAAGTGCAGCAATGGATACGGTTACTGAGTCCCGTCTAGCTATAGCTATTGCTCGCGAGGGTGGCATTGGCATAATACACAAGAACATGACTATAGAAGAACAGGCAGACCAGGTTGATAAGGTGAAAAGGTCTGAACATGGAGTAATAGTAGATCCTTTTTATTTATCTGAAAACCATTTGCTTTCAGACGCAACGGAATTGATGGAAAAATACCGCATTTCAGGCGTTCCTATTACCGACAATGGCAAGCTTATCGGTATTATAACAAATCGGGATATCAGGTTTGAAACTGATTTGACACAGCTAATCAAGGATATTATGACATCAGAAAACCTAGTGACGGCTCCAGAGGGCACTACTCTAGCACAAGCACAAGAGACTCTTAGAAAGTATAAAATAGAAAAGCTACCAATTGTGGACGACAATATGATGCTAAAGGGCCTTATAACAATCAAGGATATTGAAAAGGCAATCCAATACCCAAACTCCGCTAAGGATGAGGGTGGCAGACTTTTAGCTGGTGCTGCAGTTGGCGTTACCAAGGATACCTTAGCTAGGGTCGAGGCACTAGTGGAAGCCCAGGCAGATGTCATAGCCCTCGACACCGCCCATGGACACTCGCGTGGAGTTATAGACAAGATAAAGGAAATAAAGAAGAGCTTTCCCGACCTACAGTTGATTGCTGGCAATGTGGCTACTGCTGAGGGCACAAGGGACTTAATAGAGGCTGGTGCAGACTGCATAAAGGTGGGTATTGGACCAGGCTCCATATGCACAACCAGAGTCGTTGCAGGTATTGGTGTTCCCCAGATAACAGCTATTCTTGATTGTGCGAAGGAAGCGGACAAGCATGGTATTCCCATAATAGCAGATGGGGGTGTAAAGTTTTCTGGTGATATAGCAAAGGCTATTGCTGCAGGTGCCAGTGTAGTTATGGTTGGCAGCCTGATTGCTGGGACTGCAGAGAGTCCAGGAGAAACGGAACTCTTCCAGGGAAGAAGATATAAAGTATATAGAGGTATGGGCTCATTAGCAGCCATGGACTCGGGCAGTAAGGACAGGTATTTTCAGGAGGGCCAAAAAAAGCTGGTTCCAGAGGGAGTTGAGGGCAGGGTCCCCTATAAGGGCAAACTTGCTGATACCCTATATCAGCTTAAAGGAGGCCTAAGGGCAGGTATGGGCTATTGTGGTGCGCCTTCCATTGAAGGGTTGAGAAAGAACTCCGAGTTTATAAGAATAACTGGCGCAGGCCTAATAGAGAGCCATCCGCATGATATCAACATTACTAAAGAGGCTCCAAATTATAGCACCCACATTTAAAAGGCTGACATATGCATAAATCATATATTGGTAAGATTGGATAGTCAGTAGGTTACTATAAAAATGCTGGTGGATCCAGTATTTTTAAAAGCAATTTAGGAGGCCTGTTTGTATGGTTCGTGAGACAATTATTATAATGGACTTTGGAGGAGGGCATAGTCAATTGATAGCCCGCAGGGTCCGAGAGGCAAGGGTATATTGCGAAATCCTCCCGCATGACACTAGCGCAGCAAGGATAAAAACAAAAAATCCCAAGGGGATAATTTTATCAGGGAATTTACACGATATAGGTAGAGGTAACACTCCTAGGATAGATGGAGATATCTTTAGCTTGGGCATAGGAATATTAGGGATTTCCTATGGCGGACACCTAATAGTTAGCCATTTTGATGGCAAGCTCTCTAGCCTTCCCCAAGCTACTGATAATAATATAGACACTGCACTTGTAACCGATAGCCTTTTGTTCTCCGATATATCAGCAGAGTCTCAATGCCAGATAAATTGTACTGCTACAATAGGAGTGGTCCCTGCCGAATTTAGGGCAATTGCCCATACAGGCAATCAATCCATTGTAGGGGTAGAGGATGGGGACAAGAAGGTTTATGGGCTTATGTTTCATCCCCAGGCCTTGCATACATCCTGCGGTAAAGACTTGTTGAAAAACTTCCTTTATAAGGTATGTGAGTGCAGTGGCGACTGGGATATGACGGATTTTGCGGAGGAGTCAATAAAGAGGTTAAGGGATTATATTGGTGACAAAAAGGTTTTATGTGCCCTATCAGGAGGGGTTGACAGCTCTGTTGCTGCATTAATGGTACACAAGGCTGTTGGAAAACAACTCGTATGTATATTTGTAGACCACGGATTACTTCGCAAGGATGAGGGAGATCAGGTAGAAGAGATTTTCGGAAAGCAATTCGACCTAAACCTTATCAGAGTAAATGCCCAGGATAGGTTTTTAAGCAGGCTCAAGGGTGTATCTGATCCTGAGACCAAGCGCAAGATAATTGGACAAGAGTTTATAAGGGTTTTTGAAGAAGAAGCAAGAAAAATAGGCAGGGTTGATTACCTGGTGCAGGGCACTATATACCCTGATGTTATTGAGAGCGGGGTGGGCGGATCATCAGTAATAAAGAGCCATCACAATGTTGGGGGCTTACCCGACAATGTTGACTTTAAAGAGATTATTGAGCCCCTGCGAGACCTATTAAAAGATGAGGTCAGGCTCGTTGGAGAGGTGCTTGGCATACCCAAGGACCTTGTATGGCGGCAGCCCTTTCCAGGTCCTGGCCTAGCCATACGGATTATTGGAGACATTACCCCTGAAAAGCTTGAGATCCTAAGAGAGGCAGACGCGATATATAGACATGAGATAGCAAATGCCGGATTGGACAAGGTCATATGGCAGTACTTTACTGTACTAACTGGTATGCGAAGTGTGGGAGTATCGCAAGATCAGAGGACATATGACTATACGGTTGCACTCCGGGGTGTAACCAGCATAGACGGAATGACTGCTGACTGGGCAAGGATACCCTTTGAGGTGCTAGATAGGATATCAAATAGAATAACCAGTGAGGTAAAGCGGGTAAATAGGGTCGTATATGACATCACAGGCAAGCCTCCGGGCACTATCGAGTGGGAATAGTTAAAAC
>DASRNC010000138.1:0-4642 GCA_035647595.1 Bacillota bacterium
TACCTATACTTATAGTTAATTATCCGTTACCATGGTGTTTATATTCCATTCGCCCCTGCTATATTTACATATTACTGCCCCATGGAGGTCATTTCTATAAATATCAATACCGCCTTCCTCCATCCTGCCTAATACCTCGGGATTAGGGTGGCCAAAGCTATTACCACCTACCTGGATTACCCCCACCTGGGGTGAAACCACCTCTAAAAAGTCCTTTGTGCTAGAGCTTTTACTACCATGGTGGGCTACCTTTAGTATTTCAGCCCCAGCCATGCCCTGGCTTAGCAGATAGTACTCCACTGGCTCCTCAATATCTCCTGTAAACATAATAGAGGTATCCTGGTGGCTTACTAGTATTACAAGGGAATAATTGTTTTCATTACCCCCTCCTATTCCCCTGACCACCTCATCAGCAGGATACAATACCTCAAGACTTATCTCATCTCCAACCTTGAAGGCCTGACCCCTTGATGCGGTATGGGTCTTGATACCCTTTTCCTGCAAAATTGATTTAAGTTGGTCGTAGGTCTCATTAGTCTCCCCAGGTGGATACTCGAGAAATTCCTTTACCCTAAGCTCCTTTGTTATAGTAAGGAGGCCTCCTATATGGTCATGATGATTGTGGGACATAATAACTAGGTCCAGTGACCCTACACCATTTTTAAGCAAGAAGGGCATTACTATGTCCTTGCCTATGTCACTACCCTCCCTACCTCCTCCATCTAAGAGTATATTGATCCCATCAGGCGTCCTAATATATGTACAATCTCCTTGACCGACATCTAAAAATACAATGGTGAGGTCCTTGGGCTGGATTGCCTTATATCCTGCATTGCCAGCTAAAAACAATACTAGGACTGCAGTGGCAAGGGCTATGGGTCTTTTAATAAAGGAGGGTCTTTCACGGGAAACGATCCAGAGTATGGCGTAAAAAACTATAATCCCAATGATTGACGGGGATACGACCCTAATAAATGAAAATGGGAGCTGGCCAACAGCATTATTTATATCTAAAAGTAGTCTAGAGACCACCTTGGCGGGCACACCTAGATAAAAGGCAAGCCCGGGGAAAATAAGGCCTATGGGCATTAGTATAAAACCTGCCATTACAAGCAGGCCAAAAAGAGGTATCAATAAGGGGTTTGTTAGGATTGCTGCAAGGGACACTATATTAAAGTAGTATGCGATAATCGGTATAATGCCAACCTGCGCCGCCAGTGTTACCGCAAACAGAGAAGCTAGCTTGGCCGGCAAGAATTGTAGCTTGGCCTGTATTGTCCTGTAAAAAAGTGCTATTGAGCAGACAGCGATAAAGGAGAGCTGAAAGCCCGTTTCAATTATAGCCATTGGCTGAAAAAGCAAGATCAATAGGGCTGCCGTCCCTGCACTATTTAATGTGTCGGGTTTTCGTCTAAATGCCTGGCCACCAAATACTATTATGGCCATAATAGATGCCCTGACAACAGATGCCGCAGCGCCTGTCAAGAGACAATAAAATACAAGGACCAATGTCCTAAAGGCAAAAAGCCCTTTACGTTTGAGCCTTAAGACAGCTGCCAGCTGATTTATCAGTAATACTATATATCCTACATGTAAACCGGATATAGCCAAAACATGAGCAAGACCAGTCCGTGAAAAGCTATCACTGGTATCCGGTTCTATGAGCCACCTTTGACCAAGTAGCATGGCTTTGAGCAAGTCCCCCTCCTCATCCCCTACTGCAGCATCAAGGCCAGATGCCCCCATATTGCCCAGGGTTGCCAGTATGTTTTGAGGCATAAATGGGCTGCCCTCCCTAAGCTGGGTCATGCTGTCTGGTGATATTGCCATTGTCTGGTGTATACCCCGCCTTGCTAGATATGCCCTATAATCAAAGGCTCCTGGATTACGTGCCTCCTTTGGAGCTTTTAATGTGCCTTTTAGCTCAAGTAATGTGCCTGATTTATAGGCCTCATCGACTATAGGCCCATTATAATATACACTTACACGTACCCTGCCAGTTACTTCATATATTTTGTCCCCCTGGCTTATCTGTTCTGCATTCAATATATAGTGAATTACATCACTCTTGCTTTGGGCTAATCCTGCTACAGTCCCTGTAACTGTTAAATCCTTGTCTAGAAATTGGTCAAGTTCACTTTCATTTTCATGAAATAAGCCGCCTCTGAAAACACCAAACAAAAGTATAAGACATAGGAGGCAATAAAATATTGCCCTGCGCCATGCCAAGGCAAGAGCTATAATGGCTACCATGCCAAGATAGATAAAAAGTAGGTCTATCCTAAGGTATATGGACAATACTAGCCCCATACTATAAGCAAATAATATCCATAATATTGGCCGCCTGACCCAAATCTCACGAATCCCCTTCATATCTGCCACTTTCCCTCTTTTAAGCCCTTTTATACGCAGAATTATATCATACTATGGTAAATTATACATAAGATTTGGTCAAGGCTGATGTTAGGATAAATTTAATAGGTATTACCATTTAAAGCGCTCGATACCCTTAAGCGTGACTGCCCCATATACAAGAGGTCTGCGACTAGGCTCTTGATTGCCTATGCTAATAGCATCCTTAAATACCTGACAGGCCTCCTTAAATGTGGCCTGACTGTTTATGTGGAAATCAGCTAGACTTTCTCCTGCCCCTATCCTATCGCCCACCCGCTTGTGCATCACAAGGCCAACAGCAGGATCTATTGCGGCATCTTTTTTCGTCCTGCCTGCACCAAGAATTAATGAGCTAATACCAACCTTCTCCGTATCAATAGAGGAAATATAGCCCCCCATATCTGCCTTGACCGGTATGATAGACCCTGCCTTGGGCATTAGGTTTATATCTTCTATGACTCCTGCATTTCCACCTTGCTCCCTTATCATAAGCTCTAGCTTGGCCAGACCACGTCCAGATTCAAGAGCTTGCCTTGCCATCTGCTCTCCCTCACCTATATCCTCACAAGCACCCGCCGTATAGAGCATATAGGAGGTCAAGAGCAAGGATACATCCTTGAGGGGACTATTTATCTCCCCCCTTAAAACCTGGATTGCCTCGATGACCTCCAGGGCATTACCGACTGACATTCCTAGAGGTTGGTTCATGTCCGTAACAAGAGCTGTAGTATTTATCCCCAGCCTGTCTCCTATAGCAATCATCTCCTGGGCCAGGGCAAAGGAATCCTCACTTGTCTCCATAAAGGCTCCGCTGCCGGTCTTGACATCTAGTACAATAGCATCTGCACCCGATGCAATTTTTTTACTCATTATGCTACTGGCTATCAGGGGCAGGCTGGCAACCGTACCCGTTACATCACGTAGGGCATATAGTAACCTATCAGCAGGAACTAGTCCTTGACTTTGGCCAATAACCGCTAGTCCTGTACTTTTCACAGCTCCTATAAATTCTTGCTTTGAAAGGTTGGTATTAAAGCCGGGTATCGACTCTAGCTTGTCAAGTGTGCCCCCAGTATGTCCAAGTCCACGACCAGACATTTTGGCCACTGGTACTCCGCATGCAGCTACCAAGGGTACCACTATCAGCGTTGTTGTATCCCCTACCCCCCCTGTACTATGCTTGTCCGTTTTTATTCCCCCTATCTCTGATAGGTCAATACGGTCTCCTGAATTGACCATGGCCATTGTCAAATCAGCAGTTTCACGCCTGTCCATACCCTTAAAATATATGGCCATCATAAGCGCAGATGCCTGGTAGTCGGGGATTTCGCCCCCTATATATCCCTCAATAAAGAATTCTATCTCACCCCTAGAAAGGGCTTGACCATTACGTTTTTTAATAATTATATCAACAGCTCTCATCTTTTCCTCTACTCCATCCTGTGCCAGTCCTCTTGCTCCACAGCTTTTGTTTTTATTATACTATAATGCTAACGGAATGCAATAATATTACAAGACAGTAAAAAGGCCTCCTTTGACTTTTCACCACCCATTTATTATGTTAGTATATACAAGTATGCAAGTAAATATATACATAAGAAGGGGGACGTTGACTTGCACAATAGTATAGGTATAAAGATTCCAAAAGTAATGCTACCTGACCAGGCAATAGATTTAAATAAATGGTCTATTATCGCCTGCGACCAGTATACATCCAACATGGATTACTGGAATAAAGTTAAGGAGTATGTTGGTAGAAATCCATCCACACTAGAGCTCGTATACCCTGAGGTATATTTGGACGATAGCGAACACAGCGAACGCATAAGCAAAATAACAAGGACCATGAAAGCCTATGTGAGGGAGGGCCTATTGACTTCGCTTGCTCCCCGCTTTATATATACAGAACGTACAAGCTCCTCAAATGACCTTCGTAGAGGCCTGCTAGTAGCTCTAGACCTTGACCATTATGATTATAATGTTGGTGCTTCTTCTTTAATTAGGGCTACCGAGGGCACAGTCCTGGATAGGCTGCCACCAAGAGTCGCCATTAGGAGGGAAGCCACCCTTGAGTCCCCCCATATCATGGTGCTTTTTGATGACCCAGACCGTAGTATCATAGAGCCCTTAGCTGGGCAAGTATCAAAAATGGAAAACCTATATGATTTCAATCTGATGATGAATGGAGGTCATATTAAGGGCTATGGAGTCGATGACCAGTCTATGATAGATAGTATTTATTTTGGCC
>DASRNC010000139.1:0-3219 GCA_035647595.1 Bacillota bacterium
CCCTTAGACCATAGGCTGATTTAGAAGCTTTACTAGAGGCTGACAAGACCTTCATTAAGTATTATAGGTTACAGCCACTTAGGGATGTTAGATGCAAGGCTAAAATGGAAAAAAAGCATATTAAAAGACGGTTTATTCAGACAAACCGTCTTTTTCTAATCTTCTATAGGCAACAGGGTCACTAGCCTTAATCCATTGGGTAAGTACTTATATCTGGTATATCTATAAGACTCAGTACCCTATCATGAGAATATACCTTGTTTAGCATATGTCTTTCAGTATATTGTTCAGAATAGACTCTACTAGCCGTATTTATAACAAATTCACCTTCCCAGGTAGAAAACCATGCCCATCTCGCGTTTTCCTTAAATGCCAGTTCAGGATCAAATAGGCTACCATTTTCGGTAAGAGCAATTATCTTATTAGTATCTGTGTAGTCAAGTGCTTGATTAAACCTGGCTGACTGTGAACCATACTGTTTTTCACCTGGATATATATCTTCGCCAATAATATCAACATACCCATCTCCTGGATACCATTGTGCAGCCTGACCATTCCAAACCCATATTAGGTTGTTCAATTCGTGTTCGTAGGTCAATCTTTCATATAAGAGCTTCCAAAGCTCTATAAAAGGTTCATTACCACTAGCTCCCCACCAGAACCACCCACCAGATGCCTCGTGTAGTGGTCGCCATAGAATAGGTATGCCAGCATCCTCTAGCCGCTTTAATTGCACTGCTATAGCATCTATATCACTTAATAATAACTCGTAGCCTTCTTGATCTTGACCATCCATTATTTTGGCCAGATCTATATTAGTAGCTCTAGTATAAAAGCCTGACCACCAAGGATTATCATCTGTATTAGGTAGATATTTATCAGGTGCATTCCAATGCCAGCAAAATGTTACTAAACCGCCTCGTTCCCACCAGTCAATAGCTGCCTCAATAGACTTACCTTCAGAACCATGACTTACTCTAGACGGTGAGTATTCGATCAAATCAAGACCTGCCATGGCCGGATAACGACCTGTTTCTCTTTTTATTGCTGAAAACTCCGGACTAGTAAAGCCATTTGTGCCATACTGACCAGATATTATATATTTTCCGTATACATCAGTGAGAAACTTCATCAATCTTTTAGTAACATCATCAGTATTCTTGTTTACTAGTCCAGGAGACACATTAAATACATTTGTATCAAAACCCTCAGCTGTCTCTATAGTTAGGGCATCCAGTAGGAACCAGCCCCAGGAATGAACAACTGATATATCATGTTCACCACTATCTAAATAGATATTGTTGAATGTGAAGGCTTCGAAGTCCTCAGAATTTGAATGTATTTCTCCTATGTTTATATCGTCAATTAACACTGTGTTGTACTTTTCACCATATGGTGCTGCTGTAGTAAATATTAGGTTGTAGTAGCCTTGGGCTGGTACAGAGAGCTTGAATACAACCTTGGATTCATTGGGTTCTAAAAAATTCGTAACATAGCCTGTGCCCGAATAGGTAGGATGACTTTTTTCTATCCTGACACCACCAGCTAGTTTGGCATCTTCAGCCTCAAATATCTCTTTATAGTTTCCAGTTTGATCTAGCTCTGTCCTGATATCGCTTAAATCCAAAGGAAGTTTAGAGACTATTTCTTCTTTGACTGGCTCATCGGTTTCATCCGGCCTTTCTGTTTCAATAGGGTCAGGACTTTTATCTAAATCTAGTTGATTATCTGAAAATATGCTGCAGGATGTTGAAGATAGTAAAAGCAGAATTGCCATTGATATTGTAGTCACCTTTTTGATAGTTTTAGTATTCATGAAATCCATCCTTTAGTTGTTTTTATTTAGCACTAGTAGAAAAAATAGCACAGCCCATTTTTTTAAACTGATCTATACGTTTATAAATTATGCTAGTATGGCATCTAAAAAACTGGGCTAGGCAAGCTATACATAAATAGTCTTGTACATCTCGGCTAACAAGTTTCTTGCATATTGCTCTTTCGTCTTGTATCAGTAGCTTATTACATTCTCTACAGTGGCCGTTCATATTTTAACAAGCCTTGCTCTTAGTACTTGACAAGCATGTGCCTTTAGATTTGCCTTATAGCCCTCCTTGTATATCCCGATGTCCTCATGGGTCCACACATCTCTTAATGAAAACCCATAGCCAGTAGAGGAGGGGAGACCAGCGTCCCAGAAATGTAGGGCAGCCTCTCTTTCGTCATCTGACATATTAAAAAAGCCAAATGCATAGCTGCCATCATTTAATGGCTTAATGTATATCAACATATCTAGATCATTCCAGTGCCTGATAGTATAAGCTTGACGTCCCTCAACATCCTGGTTAATATCTATTATTTCTTTGTTAGTAAGTATGTTTTGTGTTGATTGACTCATATTTCGTATGTCACAGCCTATCATAAGTGGTGAGTTCATCAAGCACCAAAGTGAGAAATGGGTTTTGTATTCCTCGTCACTACAGCCTCCTAATGCGACATTGCCTTCGCCATACATTCCAACCACTAGCATATCAACATCATTAAAGCAATAGGGACCACTGTAACATTCCTTGCCAATCTGAGATAGGGCAATATCCTTAATAGAAACCCAATTGTCTTGGATGTCTCCAGTGGATCTCCACATATGTGCACCCGAAGCTCTTATCCATTTTTCGACCTCATCGTCGCCCCAATTGCATGCGCTAAACAGGATATTTCGTCCGCTATTTTTAAGGGCCATAGACATCCTTTTGTATAAAAGGTGCCCTGGAACACCATCGGGCTTGTAACAATAGTCATATTTCAAGAAGTCAACGCCCCATGAAGCAAAGGTCTTGGCGTCAATGAACTCATGCTCAAAGCTACCCGGATAGCCTGCACAGGTTTGAACTCCAGCACACGAATATATGCCAAACTTTAATCCTTTGTTATGTATGTATTCAGAGAGCTCATTCATACCACTAGGGAACTTAGCCTCATCGGCTACCAATTTATTGTCCTTGTCCCGCTCTTTTTTTGACCAGCAATCATCGATCACAATGTATTCGTAGCCAGCTGATTTAAGACCTGTTTCTATAAAAGCATCTGCTGCTTCTTTTACAAGGCTTTCGTTTATATCCCATCCAAAAGTGTTCCAGGTATTCCATCCCATAGGGGGAGTTTTAGCTATCATTTAATCAACCTCCATTTAGTTTTTAATTATTGTCTTATTCTGAATAAACC
>DASRNC010000140.1:0-2861 GCA_035647595.1 Bacillota bacterium
TATTAAGAGAGGAGTTTTATTATCTATAATCCAAAATCATTAAAGGCAGAAGAGTTTATTTCACATGAGCAAGTACTAGAAACGATTAATTATGCGCAAAAGCACAAAAACAATAGTGGGCTAATTGACAGTATCATCAAAAAGGCCAGGCTCCGTAAGGGACTGTCATACAGGGATGCTTCGGTTTTGCTTGCGTGCGAGATTGAAGAAAAAAACAGTGAAATCTATGCACTTGCTGAGCAGATCAAAAAGGATATTTATGGCAGCCGAATCGTATTGTTTGCGCCCTTATACCTATCCAACTATTGTGTGAATGGTTGCGTTTACTGTCCCTACCATAGGAAAAACCAACACATCACCAGAAAGAAAATGACACAGGAGGAAATCCGCCAGGAAGTTATGGCACTTCAGGATATGGGCCACAAGCGCATTGCAATAGAATCAGGAGAAGATCCTGTAATCAACCCTATAGAATATATACTCGAATCTATCGATACGATCTATAGTATCAAACATAAGAACGGTGCCATCCGCAGGGCTAATGTAAACATCGCTGCAACATCGGTTGAAAACTATAAGAAACTTAAGGATGCGGACATAGGAACATATATACTCTTCCAAGAGACTTACCACAAGGAAAGCTATGAAGAACTACACCCAACTGGCCCAAAGCACAACTATGCCTACCACACCGAGGCGATGGATAGGGCTATGCAAGGTGGCATAGATGATGTCGGCTTGGGTGTATTGTTTGGACTTGAAATGTACCGCTATGAATTTGCAGCCCTGCTGATGCATGCAGAGCACCTTGAAGCGGTATTCGGTGTGGGTCCCCATACTATCAGCGTGCCTAGGATCCGTCCTGCTGATGACATTGACCCATCATCATTTAACAACGAAATAAGTGATGATATATTCGCCAAAATAGTAGCCTGCCTCCGCATATCTGTACCCTACACGGGACTGATTGTATCTACCAGAGAAAGTCAGAAAACCAGGGAACGCGTACTCCACCTGGGCATTTCACAAATCAGTGGTGGCTCTAAAACAAGCGTCGGAGGATATACTGAGCCAGAGTCAGAAGATGAGGATTCTGCACAATTCAGTATCAATGACACAAGAACACTTGATGAAATTGTACAATGGCTGATAGAGCTAGGTTATATTCCCAGCTTTTGTACCGCCTGCTATAGAGAGGGCAGGACTGGTGATAGGTTTATGAGCCTATCAAAGAGTGGACAGATACAAAACTGCTGCCAACCCAATGCCTTAATGACCCTGAAGGAATATCTGGAGGACTATGCTGGGGATCAAGCAAGGGTCTTAGGTGAAGATTTAATTAAAAATGAGATAGGAAAAATTACAAATGATAAGGTCAGACAGATTGCAAAAGAAAACCTTGTAAAAATCAGTAAGGGGAGTCGAGATTTCAGGTTTTAAGGGGGCGTGAATTTATGGCACTAAATAAAACACCATCAGCAGAACGTATCCATATAGGCTTTTTTGGAAAGAGGAACTCAGGAAAATCGAGTATAGTAAATGCAGTCACAGGTCAGGATCTTGCGGTTGTTTCCGATGTAAAAGGCACAACGACCGATCCTATATACAAATCCATGGAACTGCATCCTCTTGGGCCTATTATGATAGTCGATACACCAGGAATTGATGATGAAGGGGACCTAGGACAGCTACGGGTAAAGAAAAGCCAGCAGGTGCTTAACAAGACTGATATTGCCGTAGTTGTAATAGATTCCGTATCTGGTAAAACTAAAGAAGACGAAGACTTGATTAGCCTCTTACTTGAAAAGAAGATCAAGTATATCCTAGTCTACAATAAAGCAGATTTACTAGAAGAAAAATCCCCTACAACTGATAACCTAATCTATACAAGCACAAAAACAGGGTATAACATTGATAGGCTAAAGGAAGAAATAGCAGGCCTTGCTGTCAGGGAGGAACCCAAACAGAAATTAGTGGGTGACCTTATTAGCCCATCGGATATTGTAGTGCTTGTAACACCTATTGATGAAGCTGCTCCAAAGGGACGCCTTATACTGCCGCAGCAGCAGACTATTCGCGATATATTAGAAGGCAATGCTACTGCCATTGTAGTGGAAGAGACTAATTTGCGGCAAACACTTGCAAACCTCCGAATAAAACCAAAGCTAGTCATCACTGATAGCCAGGTCTTTGCAAAGGTGGCCGCTGATACGCCAGCGGATGTTTTTTTGACCTCGTTTTCCATCCTCTTTGCTAGATACAAGGGCAACCTTGAAATCGCCGTAAAAGGGGCGAAAGCACTAGAAACCCTTGAGGATGGCGATACCATCCTCATTTCGGAAGGGTGCACCCACCACAGGCAGTGCGAAGACATAGGGACGGTGAAATTGCCGCGCTGGATAAAAGATTATTCTATTAAGCAGCTGAATTTTGAGTTTACATCTGGTAGGGACTTCCCTTTGGACCTGTCTGGGTATAAGCTGATTGTTCACTGCGGGGGCTGCATGCTCAACGACAGGGAGATGAAATACCGCCTTAAATGCGCCGAGGATCAGGATGTGCCAATAACCAACTATGGTATACTTATTTCATATATACAAGGAATCTTAGAAAGAAGTATTGCTATATACCCGCATATACAGGCAGAATACCAACCTCTGCCTTAGACCCTGAGCTCACAGGGGAGGTGCTGAAGGTCATTAGGAGTTTGGCAGACCGTAATACTACAATGATCATTGTTACTCATGAGATGGATTTTGCTCGGGATGTGGCAGACCGTATTCTCTTTATGGATGGTGGTGTGATTGTCGAACAAGGCCCCCCTCGGAAAGTTTTTGATAACCCTAAGGAAGAGAGAACCA
>DASRNC010000141.1:0-3230 GCA_035647595.1 Bacillota bacterium
ATATTTATCTGCGCATTTTAGTAGAAAATGTATGACTTTAGTGTTAAAATATAGATTGAGCATACGAGGACAGGGGGGGGTAAAATGAAGACTAGGAGAATGTTGGCCAAACTAGCTATTAGCTTAGTCGCATTATTGTTGTTTACATCTATGGTTCCAACAATTAAGGCAAGGGGTGCAGATGTCGACTATACCATTTCAAGCTACGAATCTGACCTTACACTTGCTTCTGATGGTTCAGCCTATTTTCAAGAGCGAATTACCTATAGTTTAAGGGCTGATACCGTAATTTTGGACAAGCCGTTACCTATGCTGGATGTTTCTGATATAGAGGACCTGGAGGTATTACTTGTAAGGGATGAGGGTGAGGAAACAGAAACAAGGGTGGCGCTAGAGGCCAGAGATAACAAAAATGGGGATGCTAGCAGAACCTACATATATGAGCCAATTGAAAAAGATGAAAACCTATATAATATCTCTATAGAGGCAGATAAAAATGATGGGAGCAAACTTACATACATATACAAGTACAGGCTAAAGGATATTGTGTTTTTATACAGGGACACAGCTGCACTTTTTTGGCAGTTTATCATACCGGGCAATACTGTAGCACATGATTATGTAAAGGTCAGCGTAGCCTATCCCAAAGGCAAGGGCCCTGAGGTTGAAGGATATATTGGGGGCAGCGTATATGATGAAAAGGCTATTGACGATGATGGTAGATTCGCGGCACAAGCAAGCAAGATAGGGACAGACCAATCATTTGAATTAGTCCTCCTTATGCCAGTGGATATCTTTCCCGATGGACGTAAGCTAATAGATAACAATGCTAAAAGTGACATAGTAGAAGAGATGACCATGTGGGAGCAGGAGGTCCTAGACCTCCACAAGCAAGCTAACAAAAAGAGAGTTTTGATGGGTGCATTTATAGGCCTACTTATTCTGGTCATTGGGTTTATTAGCTTTTGCATATTAAATAAGTACAAAAAGAAGAAGAATAGGGATATTAATAGTGAGTCTGGCATACAAGACAGGGCGGTTCATTAAGCAAAGTTAAAATCAATAAAGCAGTGGATAGCGATCCAGCTATTGCGATTGGATCTTTTGAACCACTGCTTTATTTTTATGGCTTATTGACGCCATTTGAGATATCTTTTTTCTAGCCATGCAACGCCTTGGTACATTAGAGCTGCTGCTATAGCCAATATTAACACACTTGACATAACAAGGTCTAAGCGGAAGACTTGACCACCATATACGGCAAGGTATCCAAGGCCTGCCCGTGATACAAGGAATTCTCCTGTGATAACGCCAACCCATGACATCCCCACATTTATCTTTAAAACTGCAATCATAGTAGGGATGCTTGCAGGTAGGACAACTTTCTTTAGAATCTGAAACTTATTAGCACCAAATGTTTCTAGTAGCTTAATCCTATCAGGGCTAACTTCGCGAAAACCGTTTAGCACTCCAATAATCGTTATAACTATTGATATAAGTAATGCCATTACAATGATCGAAGCTGGGCCTGCCCCCACCCAAACGATGATAATGGGTCCTAAGGCCACCTTTGGCAAAGCGTTTAACACTACGATATAGGGGTCTGCCACCTTGGACAGGAAATCTGACCACCATAGGATAATTGCAAAAAGAGTGCCTATCAGGGTACCTGTAGTAAAGGCTACTATTGTCTCTCCCATTGTAACGGATATATGCTTGAACAAAATACCCTCGTTTGCTAAATCCATTATCGTTTTTGCAATGCGCGATGGTTGACTCATTATAAAGGGGTCAATCCAACCTAGGGTAGCAGCAAGCTCCCATAGGGTAAAGAATAGAACAAGTAATGCAATTTGGCTTACCCGTATGCATGTCTTATATTGCTTAATTTTTTTAACATAGGCTAGATGCTCCCTGGATGGTGTGTTACCCTTGCTAGCTGACATGGACATCCAGCTCCTCCCATATTGTATTAAAGTATTCCCTAAACTCCGGAGCCTTCCTCAAACTCACCGGATTTCTATCTTCACCTGTTAACTTTATTTGGTGGTTACTCTTGATAACACCTGGCCGTTTACTGAGGACAAGGACCCTATTGCTCATGGATATGGCCTCGGAAATATCATGGGTAACCAAAAGTGCAGTCTTGTTTTCTCTCCTAATTATTTCAGCTACTTCATCTGACAAGGCCAGTCTTGTCTGATAGTCCAAGGCTGAGAAGGGTTCATCTAATAGTAGTATTTTCGGGTCTATCGCCAGGGTCCTAATAAGGGCAACCCTTTGCCTCATACCACCTGACAGCTGCTGTGGATAATACTTTTTAAACTCGGTTAAGCCATAGGTGTCTAGCAACCTATTTACCTTTTGCTTGTTTACTTCATTATCTTTTCCTAGCACCTCTAATCCTAGCATCACATTTTGGAAAATGGTGCGCCATTCAAAGAGATAATCCTGCTGTAGCATGTATCCAACCTTAGGCGATGGACCCTCTACTTTTTTACCCTGTACAAGTACTTGGCCTGAGCAGGGCTTTATAAGACCGGCTATCATTGAAAGTATGGTGGTCTTCCCACAACCGCTTGGACCTACTATGCCAATGAATTCGCCTTGTTCTACTTCCATGTTTATATTCTTAAGGGCGGGAGTCTCGCCTTCTAGAGTCTGATAATTCATACATACATCAACTAAAGTTACTATCTTGTGTTTCTTCATGTATGGCAGTCCTCCTTTGACAATTACCTACTTTCATTGTATTCCTCATATAGGATTTTGTTCGAAAGAATCCCCTTGCTGGTCTAGTTTAAATATGGGTGATTTCGAGGGAGAGGGGAGAAAGAGGGACATAAAAAGCACAGACCTTAGCCTGTGCGCAACTTTATTACTATTTACAATTAAAAACTTGTATAAGCCCTATAGATATAAGCTCGAAACCAGGATTCACAAGTATGTTTATTAGCTTTTTCTATTTATTAATTTGACTATTAATTGTATCAACAATCCCAGTATGATGCCTGCAAAGGCGCAAACAAAATAGTAAATCACACCGACTATGTCATCCCAGGCTTCACTACCATTTATAAACATTACGTACATAAGGATAAAGCCAGCAACCAAAGCAAGCAGATATACTATAAATGATATCCTTTGCTTGAAAGAGAAAAAGATAAGGGAAAAGAGGCCTGTAATAAGCGAGGTTATAATGTAGGCCTTAATATTTGGCCCTGTGATAT
>DASRNC010000142.1:0-3757 GCA_035647595.1 Bacillota bacterium
ATCCAATATGGATATATTATTCTACAACACCCTATTTGATGAAAATGCCTCATGTCATCTGGCATTAGGCAAGGCTTATCCGGTATGCATTGAAGGTAGTGAGGACATGACCGCCGATGAGCTAAAGGCAGCCGGCATAAACCAATCCCTGGTTCATGTGGACTTTATGTTTGGAACCCAAGACCTTGAGATAGTAGGTGTCACCCAAGGAGGGGCTGAGGTCTTGGTATTTAAAGCTGGAAATTTTGCCATGGGCTGACCACCTATATGGAAGGGTTTGCCTTGGCAAAGGGGTAATTCTTGCTTATCCATTGTACTATCTTGTTACCATAGGCCATTTGGATTGTAGAGTGGCTTTCCTCCTATTATAATGAAGGCACAATGATGATAGAGATTATGATAATAATAGGGGGACATACAATTGAACAATAAAAACCTAGACCGGATGACAGCTCTAGAAAGGGTTAGCCTGACCATATCCCACAAGGAAGCAGACCGGGTGCCCGTATACCCACTGTTAAACGGTATATCAAGAAAACTGGTAGGGGCAAGCTACAAGGATTGGGCCTTGAATGCCGACATTACTGCAGATGCATATATTAAAGTCACAGAGCAATACGGACTTGACTGTATAGTGACTCTGACTGACCTTTCAGTTGAGGCAGGTGATTTTGGTCAGGAGCTCGTATACCCAGAGAATGAGGCAGCCCACCCAAATGTCTCCAATCAGCTGATAACTAGCATAGGGGACTATGCGGCGGTCAAGCCCATAAAGCTATCTGAAGCGCCTAGGATGAGCCAGCATATAAGGCTTTGTGAAAAGCTTGTAGCTGCCAAGGGGCAGGAGTATCCGGTGGTAGGCTTTATATTTGGACCCCTCGGGATACTCAGCATGCTCAGGGGGCAGGCAAATATATTTATGGACGTACTAGACGAGCCTGACGCTGTAAAGAGCGGGGTAGCAGCCATAACAAAGACACTAAAGGAATACTGTGATGCCCTCGTTGATACAGGTGTTCATGCTATTATGATGGATACCCTATTTGCTAGCCAATCGATTATGAGCAAGGAAATGTGGAAGGAATTCGAGGGAGTCTATATTAAGGAGCTGGCAGACCATATACATGACCGGGGCTGTATGGTCATGCTGCACAATTGCGGTAACGGCATATACTTTGATGCACAGATAGAGATGATGAAGCCTGAGGCCATATCCTTTTTACACCTACCTGATGATTGCAGCTCGAGAGAAGAGCTTAAGGCAAAGTACGGTGAGGTCACAACATTAATAGGGCATGTGGACCCGACCTGGGTGATAAGGGCCAGCGAGGACGAAGTAAGGGCAGAATGTCGCGAGCAAATAGACCTTTACAAAAAGGATGGTGGATTTATACTGGCTACAGGCTGCGAGTATCCAGCTAATGCAGATTTTAGAAATGCCCAGGTTATGATTGAGGAAGCCAAGACCTACGGTAGGTACTAGTCGGTTGTCCAAGCTTAGAGCCTCAATGCACTACAAAAACATGCAAGATTAATAAGGACTTATAGATAATAAACCTCCAAGGGGCCAGCTTGCTATTTCATCCATCATTTAGTAAAATTATGCTAATGAGATACACAAGGGATAGGAGGAGACAACTTATGCGTGTGGGTAGCTTTTTGAGGTTGGTTGAGATTAGGACAAAGGTCGCTAGTATGACCCCCCTTATACTAGGTAGCTTTTTAGCATACTACAGGTATGGACAATTCAAGCCCCTTAACTTTATATATATGTTTTTATCTCTGCTTGCCTTTGACATGGCCACAACTGCAATTAATAATTATATAGACTATAAAAGGGCAAGGAAGACAAGGGGCTACAATTATGAAAGGCATAATGCAATAGTAAGGGACAAAATCAAGGAGTCTCACGTATTGGTCGTGATAGCCACGCTTTTGACCATAGCTATCGTCTTTGGGCTCATCCTATACATGAAAACTTCTCTGGCCGTCTTAATTATCGGCCTAATATCATTTATTGCAGGGATACTCTATACCTTCGGACCTATCCCCATATCCCGTATGCCCTTAGGGGAGATATTCTCAGGCTTTTTCATGGGCTTTGTAATCGTATTTTTATCGATCTTTATACATACTACTGAGGTGGGTATTTTGGGTCTTTATTTGACCGAAGGCATCCTCAGTCTTGACCTGCAGCTAAAGGAGGTCATGATAATATTTTTGGCATCCCTGCCTGCCACATTGGGCATAGCTAATATCATGCTGGCCAACAATATTTGTGATATGGGGGATGACCTAGCCAACAAGCGCTACACCCTGCCAACCTATATTGGTGTGGGACAATCGCTCAGGATTTTCAGGGTCCTATACTATATAGCCTACCTTGATATTGCCCTTCTATTGGTACTTGGTATTTTTCCTGTGACCACTGTACCGGCCTTGTTGACTATAGTACCTGTGCAAAAAAACATAAATGACTTTCTGAGGCTTCAGACCAAGCGGGATACCTTCTCAAATGCAATTAAAAATTTTTTAATTATGAATGTTTCCCTAATAGTATTACTTGGACTAGCAATTATAATAGGGCAACTTTTGGGTTGATTAGCTTTTAATAATTAGCCTCCGAGAATAAGGGTATATATGATATAATACAGCTTGCAGTAAAAATACTTCACAGCCCTGGGGGGTAAAAATGGACGCAGAGTTGATTGTATCAAAGGTTGTTACATTGTTTCTAGTCCTTTTGGTAGGTACCTATTTAAGCAAAAGAAAAATTATAACCGAGGAAGTAACAAACAAGCTTTCTACTCTTTTAATAAATGTTGCTATGCCCATGCTCATTGTATCATCCTTCAATTTTGATTTTGATAGGGAAATGCTCTACAATGCTGGGATGGTCTTCGTAGGCTCAGTCATTGCCCATGTGCTGGCCATGCTTATATCGCAGCTAGTCTATCGTAAATACCCAAGTCGCCTTAAGGGTGTGCTTAAATTTTGCACCGTGTTTTCAAATTGTGGCTTTATGGGCTATCCCGTCCTTGAGAGCATTTATGGACAGATAGGCATTTTTTATGGGTCTATCTTTATTATTCCCTTTCATATATTCAGCCTGAGCTATGGCATTATAGTATTCACAGGTCAGGATAAGAAAAACACTTTCAAGAATCTTAAAAAGATATTAACGCACCCTGGGATTATAGCTGTGGCTATAGGCATGGTCTTGTTCCTATTTTCAATAAGGCTGCCAGGTCCAATCCAAGAAGCTACTGAAATGGTGGGCTCTCTTAACTCGCCCCTTGCCATGATAATAGTAGGAGCCTTGCTAGCCAAGTACAAGCTAAGGGAAATAATAAAGGGCTTTCCAATATATTTAGCGAGCCTTATGCGCCTTATCGTAGTACCCTTACTGCTATATGGCATAATGAGGTTCATCAATATGTCAGGTGATGCAGTAAGCATAGTTGTAGTACTCTCAGCTATGCCAGCAGCAGCTAATGCGGTCTTATTTGCAGAGCGATATGGCGGTGATTCAGGACTTGCATCCAGGTGTGTGGGTGTATCTACCATATTATCAATAGCCACAATACCACTATTTATAATGTTACTAACCTAGTAGCTAGATAGGCTTTTAACCCATATAAGCATACACACAAGCCCTGCCTGAAAAATAGGCGGGTTTTTTTATCCTGTTTTGAGACACCCATCCCTATAATTAGTTACTTCATTGTTCAGGCATAGATTTTTAATAGCCCCCAGC
>DASRNC010000143.1:0-5598 GCA_035647595.1 Bacillota bacterium
ATGTGGTATAGATATAGAGGAACTACTGGCAGGCGCTGCATTTGCGGATGACCTGTCTAGTGTGGATAATGTGTATGAAAACCTGGCATATATGGCAGCAACGCTTCAGTATTTGGCCATGGAGGCGGGCAAAAATATATCTGTAATGATGCCCTATGCTGATTCTCTTAAGTATATGTCTGACTGGTACGCCCAGCTGTGGGCTGAAAGCCTAGGCAAGCGTTATGATATAGGTGGCAATGAAGTGTTCGTAGGGCAAACACCGGTTAAGGCCCTGGGGGTTACTGATCAACATTCCCAGGTACAGCTCTATACAGAAGGACCCTTTGACAAGGTTGTCACATTCCTCGGAGTAGAAAGATATCGGAAAAGTATGGACATATCCAAGGGCTATGAGGATATACCCGCCGTATCATTTCTTGGAGGACATACATTAAATGAGCTAATTCATGCGGAACAGGCTGCAACAGAATATGCACTGCTAAAGGCAAAGCGCCTTAATAGGACAATTACATTACCTGAGGTCAACGCCTTTACTATAGGCCAGCTACTTTATCTGTTTGAGGTGGAAACTGCATTTGCAGGGGAGCTACTAAATATAGATGCCTTTGACCAGCCCGGTGTTGAAGAGGGCAAAGATGCTACATATGCGCTGCTTGGACGACCTGGATATGAGGAGAAAAAGCAGGAGCTTGATGGAAGGCCAGAAAAAAAGGATGAATATATTGTCTAGTAATTCTACTTACATGACTCAATAGTAGTATAGGATATAAATAAGACGGATGACTTCATGGTATCTGAAGCCACCCGTCTTTTTTTTGTATTTCAAGATAGGGAAAACAGAAACCTTAGTCAGAGTCCTGCCCGTAAGTTGTATTGGGCGTGTGCCAACGCCTACAAGGGTGGGTATATATTATTTGCTTTTAAAGGTACAGTTTTTGCATTATTTATAGAGAAAAGTTATGCTTTATAGTATAATACAAATATATGTATATATTTGACGGAGATATAGGAGGATATTGAGTGATTAAGAAAACGTTTTCGAAGGTAGCAGCTTTGACTTTAATAGCAGTTTTTCTATTTACATATCTGATGCCCATAGGTGTAGGGGCTGAAAGTAAAGGAAAAATGCAGGAATATGTTGAATCCATGCAACCGGGTTGGAACCTTGGCAATACCTTTGATGCAACAGGGGCCGAGACATCCTGGGGCAATCCGCTTACTACAAAGGAACTGATTGATACCATAGCCTACCAGGGCTTTAAAAGCATTAGAATTCCTGTGACCTGGGGACACCGTATGGACGATGAACACAATATAAATCCGCAGTTTTTAGAGCGTGTTGCAGAGGTTGTAGACTGGTCTCTGGATGCAGGTATGTACGTAATGCTAAATATGCACCATGATACAAGCTGGATATACAATATGAAGACAGAAGAGGAAGAGGTACTAGAAAAATTTAGTGCAGCATGGACACAAATTGCTGACTACTTTAAGGACTATCCCGATAAATTGATGTTTGAGGGCATTAATGAGCCAAGATTTGATGAGGATTGGGGAAGGGACACACAAGAATACTTTGACTATCTATATGAGCTTAATATGTCCTTTTACAATATAAGCAGAGGGTCTGGCGGCGCTAATGATACAAGGCCACTGGTCTTGACTACTATTACATCAGGCCATTCTATGGAGAGGATAAGAAAGTTGAAGGAAACAATAGAGGAGCTTGATGATGACAATATCATAGCTACTGTCCATTATTATGGCTATTGGCCCTTCAGTGTCAACATAGGCGGTTCTACAAGTTTCGATGACCAGGCAAGAAGGGATATAGAATCAAATATAGGCAGGGTATATAAGATGTTTGTGGAGGATGGTATACCTGTTGTCATAGGTGAATATGGACTTTTGGGCTTTGATAATGATATTGAAGGCGTTCAAGGTGGGGAGGTCCTTAAATACTTTGAATATGCCACTTATTACAATGACCTTATGGGCATAACACATATGCTATGGGATAACGGGCAGCACTTTGATAGGGCTAATCTTACCTGGTACAATGACTCCTTGTATCAAATTATAGCCCAAAGTGTTAATGGCAGGTCTTCTACAGCCGAGTCTGATATGCTTTTCATAAAAGAGGGAGAAGAGATAGGAGACAGGTCAGTTAATTTAAACTTAAATGGGAATGAATTAGTAGGCCTAAAGCTGGATGACAGGCAGCTTAGTCAGGGAGAAGACTATAGTCTAGAGGAGGACATCCTGGTCTTAAGCAAGGACATTCTTACCGACATAAGAGCTGGAGACCTGGGAGTAAAGGCTAGCCTATATTGCCAGTTTGATTCGGGTCCCGATTGGAAAGTAGATATAATCAAATACAATCAGCCCCTGCTCAAAGATGTAAGAAGGACTAGGGATACCTTTATGATACCCACACAATTTAACAGTGATAGGCTAAAGACAATGGAGGCAGTTTATGTTGATGGTGGTAATGCAGGGCCAGATGATTGGACCAGCTACAAGGAGTATAGCTATGCTTTTTCACCCGTATATGAATACAATATTGTTAAGCTAACAGAGGAATTTTTCGATCAGGTCAATGATGACCAGGAGATCTTGCTCAAGTTTCATTTTTGGAGCGGCGAGGTTATCGATTATAGGATTACAAAAAGCGGTAATTGGATAGATGGTGTCTCCACCCAGGAGGACCCCTCTGAAAATGGGACTGATTTAACGCCACCACCAGAGGATGTAGGGGAGGAGCCAGATAAAGTAGATGGGGATGAGCCAGAGGGCTCTGACACCCAGCCTGACGAGGATAAGAACCAGCTAGTCCTGGCTATAGGTATAATTTTAGCAGTCATTCTAGTGGCAGCTTTTATCATGTGGCTTTATAAAAAAGAGAAGAAAAAAGGATGTTCAGTAAGGCAGGTATAGTCAAATAAGGTAGACATATATAAATAAGGAGGACAACTAGTGAGAATCAATAAAAGAAGATTTTTTACCCTTATACTAATAATTTCAGTATTGAGCATGAGTGTTTTTGTAGGCTGCAAGAAGGACTCAGGTGATCAAGGCACTACACCTACACCAGACCAGGCGACAGGTGGACCAACTACTGGACCTGCTGATGAGCCAGGAACAACAGATGAGCCAGGAGCAACAGATGAGCCAGAAGCCACAGAGGAACCAGACCATTCTGACATTAGCATACCGGATGTATCGGTTGATGATTTTGAGATTCCTGCTTCTCCTGCCCAAGCCTTTGTTGATGATATGAAAATCGGTTGGAATCTAGGCAACACCTTGGATGCCATCGATTGTACATGGCTAGATAATAAACTGGATTATGAATCGGGTTGGAGCGGGATTAAGACTACGGAGGAGATGATTATAGCTGTTAAGGATGCTGGCTTCAATACTGTCCGTATACCCGTATCCTGGCACAATCATGTTTCGGGGGATGATTATGATATAGACGAGCCCTGGTTAAATAGGGTAGGGGAAGTTGTCGACTATGCCATAGACAATGGCCTTATAGCCATAATTAATATCCACCATGATATGAGTGAAGAATTTATCTTTCCCACAAGTGAATCTATGGACCAATCTTCACATTACGTAAAACGCATCTGGACACAGCTAGCTGAAAAATTCAAGGATTATGACGAAAAATTGGTATTTGAGTCCATGAATGAGCCTCGTATGATAGGCACTGAGCATGAATGGTGGCTGGATCCAAATAATGATGCTTGCAAGGATGCTGTTGCCAGCATTAATAGGTTAAATCAGACATTTGTGGATACAGTTAGGGCTAGCGGAGGCAATAACTCTGACCGGTACCTTATGGTCCCTGGCTATGCTGCCTCAGTTGCTGGAGTTCTTGACAAGGGCTTTGGGCTTCCCAGTGATACCCAAGAGTATAAGCTCATTCTTTCCGTACATGCCTATACACCATACAACTTTGCTCTAGAAGCTGGCGGCGTAAGCAGCTTTAGCGTAGACAATAGTAGTAGCGTTAGGGAAATAGACCAATTTATGACCCAGCTTTATAGGGAATTCGTATACCAGGGAGTTCCAGTTGTTCTCGGAGAATTTGGAGCAAGAGACAAAAACGGAAACACCCAAGATCGGGTGAATTTCGCAACATACTATGTGGCAGCAGCCCGTGCAAGGGGTATGACCTGTATATGGTGGGACAATCACGCCTTTACAGGGGATGGAGAGCTCTTTGGTATACTGGATCGGGCGTCATCTACATGGAAGTATCCAGAAATAGTAGAAGGCCTAATGAAATATGCAAGGTAAGTGAACTCGTTTTGCCTCTGGCAATACATGGGAAATTCAGATGGAGATTCTACTCCACCTGAATTAATAAGAGTGAAAGCGCCACTTATAAAAGTGGGCGCCTTGACCTAGGATAAAATCAGTGGCGCTTTTTTCTAAAGTTATTTATATAGAAGCTCAAAAATCTGGTATAAAGATAATCATATATATAGAATAGGATAATAAGAAGTGCAAGAAGGTAGTATATTGGAATTTGAGAGGCGAAATCTATTAAAAGAGCATTGGTAAACAGCAAATATAAGCCAGATATACAAATTATAAAAAAGATACCCTTTAGTAGATATTCAACCACAGGCTTTTTTATAGATTCGATATAGTATTTGGCCAGACCATATATACCAAAGAAGCCCGCATATGGAATCACAAGGAGCTTGTTTGGTATTAGGAGTAGAGAGAGTATACTTGTGGCCAAATAAAACACCCAGCCAGCCCCTATACCTGCTTCAACTACCATAAAGGATATAAAAAGCGAGCTGGCCGCATAAAAGAACAGCCTGCTATTTGGCATATAGGATATGGCAAATAGGGCTAGTAGGGATAAGGCAGTAAAGACACCACCCAGCGCCATCGTCCTTGCTTTACTAGTCATATACTCAACACCCCCTAACAGCAGGCAATCAAATCTCCGCCCATACATTCGCAGCAGCAATCGCATACATAAAGGGTTGCGCAGATCCTGCATATATCTGATGAGGAATCCTGCCGATTGCTGGTCCTGTATGTATTGTAGCCCTGGCTATTGGAGTTTAGGTTGTTTAGGGTCTGTCTATATTCTGTATTAGTCGGGTCCATATTGCTAGCCCTTTTAACATTATTGTAGCCCTGGCCGTAATTGCCCAGCCTTATATCGATAAGGCCACGCAGAAAAAACCATTCTGCAGACCTTGCTGTCATATTATTAAGTATTCTATCTGCCTGGCCAATATTACCCATACTTATATACTGTCTAACCTGGGTGAAATCGCCCTGGCCATAGGCATTAGAGCCTTGTGGGCCACTACTGCCCGCCTGCCATTGGCTGCCAGCACCATAGGCACCCCTCTTACTATTGCTAGAAGGGCTCTTTATTAGGATGTCATAGGCCTTATTTATTTCCTTGAGCTTGTCCTCTGCGAGTCCTGCTAAGGGGTTGTTTCTATATTGGTCAGGATGATATTTTTTCACTAAATCCTTGTAGGCCGTTTTAATTTCAGCCTCTGATGCGCCTTGACTTAAACCTAACACCTGATATGGGTTCATATATCTACT
>DASRNC010000144.1:0-2676 GCA_035647595.1 Bacillota bacterium
GGACAATTGAGGATCTTAGGGATAAAATCAGGTACAATGACTATCAATACTATGCATTAGATCAACCCCTGATAAGCGATGGGGAGTATGATTCCCTCATGAGGGAACTAGTTAGGCTGGAAAAGGAATATCCAGAGTTTCACTCCCCGGATTCACCCACCCAAAGGGTAGGCGGGCAAGCCATTGAAGGCTTTAGTTCCATTGCCCATTCAACGCCTATGCTAAGCTTAGCCAATGCTTTCAACTCAGGAGAACTATTGGACTTTGATAGAAGGGTAAGAAATACAGTTGGTGATGAAGCAGAGTATGTCGTAGAATTTAAAATAGACGGCCTGTCCATATCCTTAGAATACCAAGAGGGCAGATTTGTTAGAGGCGCTACTCGAGGGGATGGGCAAATCGGTGAGAATGTAACAGAGAATTTAAAGACTATAAAAGCTATACCTCTCAGACTAAAGGAGCCTTATTCCATAGAAGCCAGGGGGGAAGTATACATATCCAAGGAGGATTTTGAAAACCTAAACAGGCAGAGAGAGCTAGATGAACAGCCTCTCTTTGCAAACCCACGAAATGCTGCTGCGGGTTCTCTTAGACAGTTAGATCCTCGAATCACTGCAACTAGGCCTTTAAATATATTTTTGTTTAACCTTGAACAAATATCCGATATAAACTTTGGAACCCATATAGAGACAATGGATATCATGAAGGATTTGGGGCTTAAGATTAGTCCGTTTTTATATAAAACCTCATCCATAAGTGAGGCAATTAGTTTATGTGAAGAGTGGACTAGAAGGCGGCATGAGCTTCCCTTTGATATTGATGGATTGGTAATTAAGGTAAACTCCATGGCTCATAGACAAGAGCTAGGACGAACATCAAGAACGCCACGCTGGGCCATTGCCTATAAGTTTCCCGCACAGCAGAAGGAGACTAAGGTTTTAAATATCCAAGTTCAGGTAGGTAGGACGGGAGTCTTGACACCTACTGCACTGCTAGAACCTGTACTAATCGATGGTTCAAAAGTATCCAGAGCAAGCCTTCACAATGAGGACTATATACTGGAAAAGGATATACATATAGGAGATCATGTAATATTACAAAAGGCTGGGGATATCATACCAGAAGTAGTTAGGGTACAAAAGGATAAGCGCACTGGGGAAGAGCAAAAATTCCTTATGCCTGAGTTTTGCCCTGAATGTGGAGCCCATACCCTTCGTATAAAGGGAGAAGCGGCGGTTCGATGTACTGGGAACGCATGCCCTTCCCAACAAAGAAGGCTTATTGTCCATTTTGCCTCTAGAGACGCTATGGACATAGTAGGATTAGGCCCGGCTATAATCAATCAATTATTGGATAATAATCTAATAAATAATGCCTCTGATCTTTATTATCTAGAATATGAAAAACTGATAGAGTTGGAGCGTATGGGGGATAAATCTGTAAAAAACCTACTCCAATCTATTGAAAATAGCAAGAAAAAGGACTTGGAAAGACTCTTGTTTGGATTGGGAATAGGACTAGTTGGTGCTAGAGCAGCCTATTTAATTGCGGAAGAATTTGGCCACTTAGATCGAGTAATAGAGGCTAAAGATGAGGACTTCCTTTCAATAAATGAGATAGGAGAAAAAATAGTCCAAAGTATTACTGCCTTTTTTGAGGAGGAACAAAACTTACATATTATTGAAAGGCTTAGGGAGGCAGGAGTTAATTTCACCCAGGGCTCTAGCTTAAGAGATGAAGAAGATTCCCAGGATAAAAAGTGGGAAGGTAAAACCTTTGTATTGACTGGGGCATTGGCAGAGTATACCCGAGGAGAGGCGAAAGCCCTTATAGAAAAGCGGGGTGGGCGAGTGACAGGAAGCGTAAGCAAGAAGACCGATTATGTAGTGGCAGGTGAGGACCCAGGGAGCAAGCTGAATAGAGCCACGGAGCTGGATGTTTTCATTATAAATGAACAAGAATTCATAGAGATGCTGTAATGTGATTTATTATTAAAGCAGAGTTTAGGTGCATTTTTTCGCCTTGTATATTGGAACTTTTTAATAAAGTGGTATAAAGGGCCTAGTTATCCATTAATAGCTTGATTTTCATGCCCAAATGTGCTTTAATTATGTAAAGTGTTATTACAAATTAATTACATTCCTATTAAATTGTAATAACATATATTAATATAAAAGAAGGGGGTGTTAAAGTGTCGAAAAGGATGACAACTAGGGTAATTTTGTTTGTTCTCATTGCTTTGCTTTTTTCAAGTCAAGTTTTTGCATCTACGAGTTTGCTAAGGGTTGGGAGTAGGGGAATTGCAGTATCTAATCTACAGACCAAGCTTAATGAATTGAATTTTAATGCTGGAGCAGCAGATGGGATCTTCGGTAGTGGGACAAGGGCTGCTGTAATAAGGTTTCAAAAGGCAAACGGACTTGCAGCAGACGGTATTGCAGGCTCTGCGACAATGGCAAAGTTAAATGGGAGTACAACGACAGAGCCAACTAAGCCCAGCAAACCAAGCCCGCAACCGCCAACTACTGGTGGACAAGCTCCAATTACCCAGACTTTGCGTCAGGGGAGCAGAAATGGTCAGGTAAAGACTCTACAGCAAAAGCTTAATGAACTAGGTTTTAATGCTGGAGGAGCTGACGGAATCTTCGGTAGTGGAACAAGGGCTGCTGTAATAAG
>DASRNC010000145.1:0-5370 GCA_035647595.1 Bacillota bacterium
GTGTTATTTTTACACTCTTGCCAAGTTTCTATGGGTCCAAAATACTAGTAACTGAGGCCCTTCGCTTTGAATAAGATATGCTAACTAATATATACATGTAGGTATACTTACTAACCATTAATCTTAATTAAAGTATAGCTATAGAGGGGCACCCTTATTTACTTTATCGCTTTAATTGACAAAAGATTGTCAATGGATTTTAAAAATAACTATTGACACCTTGCTTGTACCTCTGATACAATACGAAACAATAACTTTTTAAGGAAGAGAGTGTACCTAGGGTTCCACCGTATGAGCGGGTTTGTGACCGAGCGGTACAGAATACACCAGGGGTGTATTACACCGTAGGAATAAAATACCGGCGGCAGGTTTCTTCATAGGAGACCCATGTCACCGGTCTTGTTATACCTTTTAGTTAATATCCATAAGTTTCCCTGTGACGGAGACAGAAGGTCCAAGGCAATTATCTTCAGTGAGCTGGTGGTTAGTGCGAACCAGTGGATTGCAGGATTGTATGCTCACTCCCGAGGGGTAGTCTGAACCCTTAGCTAGCAAGACTAGCTAGAGTAGGATTTACCGGTGGTCCCGTTATAGACTAAGGTTTTATATAAAACCTTATGAGATTCATTCGTGAGAATTGAACAAAATTAGGGTGGTACCGTGAAAACGACCTTTCGCCCCTATACTGCGGTTTCGCATGTATAGGTTCGAGAGGTTTTTTTATATCATTTTTTATAGGAGGTAGACAAATGAAGCATGTATTGGGTGTATTGGTCGACAACAATCCAGGTGTATTGTCCAAGGTGTCCGGACTATTTAGCCGGAGAGGCTTTAACATTGACAGCTTGGCCGTTGGCGTTACAGAAAATCCAGCAATTTCCCGAATTACGATTGTTGTTGACGGCGATGACTATATTGTAGGGCAGTTAACCAAGCAACTAAACAAGCTGATTAATGTCATCAAGGTAGCGATCATAAGTGAAGATTCTATATCCAGGGAGCTTGCTCTTATCAAAGTACAGGCCAAACCTGATACCCGTAATCAGATTGTTGACATTGTTAATATATTTCGGGCAAAGGTAGTGGACGTCAATCGGGATTCGATTATTGTGGAGATAACCGGTGACAGCAAGAAAATCGGAGCCCTAGAGGAGATGCTGAGTGACTTTGGTATCTTAGAGCTTGTTCGCACTGGCAATATTTCCATTGATCGTGGTTTGAAAATGGTGAAGCATGATCACCCAAATAATGAGGAGGTAATTTATTATGGCAAAAATGTATTATGAATCAGACGCAAACCTAGAGCTTTTAAAGGACAAAAAGGTGGCAGTTATTGGCTATGGCAGTCAGGGGCATGCCCATGCTTTAAACCTTAAGGAAAGCGGAGTAGATGTTCTTGTAGGTCTCTACAAGGGTAGTGGGTCATGGAGTCAGGCAGAAGAGGCCGGACTAAAGGTCATGGAGGCAGGTCAGGCTGCAAAGGTGGCAGACTTTATTATGCTACTTGTACCAGATGAAAAGCAGGCACAGCTTTACAAGGATTCCATCGAGCCCAATTTAGTGGCTGGTAATGGACTAATGTTTGCCCATGGCTTTAATATTCATTATGGACAGATTACACCACCTGAGGGTGTTGACGTATTGATGGTCGCGCCAAAGGGACCGGGTCATACCGTTAGAAGCCAATTTTTAGAGGGTAAGGGAGTCCCCTGCCTAGTAGCTGTTTATCAAGATGCTACAGGAAAGGGCATGGACTATGCACTGGCCTATGCAGCAGGAATAGGCGGAGCCAGGGCAGGTGTACTTGAAACCACCTTCAGTGAGGAAACTGAAACTGATTTATTCGGTGAGCAGGCAGTCCTATGCGGAGGCGTTACAGAGCTTATTAAGGCAGGCTTTGATACTCTTGTTGAGGCAGGATACCAGCCAGAGAGTGCATACTTTGAGTGCTTGCACGAGATGAAACTGATTATAGACCTTATGAACCAAGGTGGAATGTCCTATATGCGCTATTCCATTAGTGATACAGCAGAATACGGAGATTATAGCACAGGCAAGCGCATAGTCACAGAGGAAACTCGCAAGGAAATGAAGCAGATACTCAGTGAAGTTCAAGACGGGACCTTTGCAAAGAACTGGATCCTGGAAAACCAGGCAAACCGGCCTTCCTTTATGGCCAAGCGCAGGAGCGAGCAGAACCATCAAATAGAAAAAGTAGGCAAAGAGCTGCGGAAAATGATGCCTTGGATTGATGAAAAATAAAGTAGCAAGGAGAATGTAAATGGCAAATCAAATCGCAATTTTTGATACAACACTACGAGATGGAGAACAGACTCCAGGTATAAGCCTAAACAAAGAGGAAAAGCTGGAGATTGCCAGGCAGCTAGAGAGTCTTGGTGTTGATGCAATGGAGGCGGGCTTTCCAATCTCATCTAAGGGAGATTTCGAAGGGGTAAGGGCCATTGCACAGCATATACGCAAGCCGGTTATCACTGCACTAGCTAGGGCAGTAAAAAAAGATATAGACAGGGCATGGGAGGCTGTACAGGAAGCAGCACACCCTAGGATCCATACCTTTATTGCTACCTCGGACCTTCATATGGAGTACAAGCTAAGGATGGAGCCTGAGGCAGTGATAAAACGGATCGACGAGATGGTCAGCTATGCCAAATCACTAGGCTCTCAAGTAGAGTTTTCTCCTGAGGATGGGTCCCGTACCCGGCCGGAGTTTTTGTACCAAGCCTTGGAAACGGCTATCAAGGCAGGTGCAGATGTCTTAAACATCCCAGACACTGTAGGCTATTGTATCCCTGATGAATTCGGTGCCATCATTAAAGGCATTTATAAAAATGTAAAGGGAATAGACAATGTAGTTGTCAGCGTTCACTGCCACAATGACTTAGGGCTAGCAGTTGCCAACTCTTTAGCGGCGGTGGAAAATGGAGCTAGACAGGTTGAATGTACCGTAAACGGGCTTGGGGAAAGGGCGGGTAATGCCGCTATGGAGGAGCTGGTCATGGCGCTTCACACCCGCAAGGACTACTATGATTTTAAAACAAATATTACAACGGAACAAATATACCGGTCAAGCAAGCTTATTTGTTCACTGACAGGAGTGCATGTGCAGCCAAACAAGGCCATAGTAGGCTCTAATGCTTTTGCCCATGAATCAGGTATCCACCAGCATGGAGTTTTGGCCAAGCGGGAGACCTATGAAATTATGACCCCTGAGTCCATCGGGCTTAAGAAAAACCAAATGGTACTGGGCAAGCATTCAGGCCGCCACGCCTTTGAGGACCACCTGCGTGAGTTAGGCTACGACCAGCTGTCAGCAGAGGAGATCAATGAGGCATTTAAAAGGTTTAAGGACCTGGCGGACAAAAAGAAGCTTGTTACGGATAGCGATATTGAGGCCCTTATCTCCACAGAGCTCATACAAATACCAGAAGCCATAGACCTTGAGTATTTCCATATATCAAGTGGCAACTCCTTAATTTCAACAGCCACTGTACGGGTTAAAAGGGACGAGGAAATCAAGCAAGAGGCAGCATGCGGGGATGGCCCTATAGATGCGGTTTTCTATGCACTAGAGAGGGCTGTCGGTATTAGGACCACCCTAAAGGACTACCGTATTCGCGCTGTTACTAGTGGCAAGGATGCGCTCGGGGAGGGTACAGTCAAGGTGGAGAGTGAGGGTAAAACCTTTATAGGCCGCGGTATTAGCACGGATATTATTGAGGCTAGTGCCAAGGCATATATCAATGCTATAAATAAAATAATTTATGAAGCCAGCCAAGCTAAAAATGGTAACGGTAATGGCAACGGCAATGGCAACGGCGGTAGGACAAAGAATATATAGGTAGTGATTGCTAATCAATTTATCTACCAATGGGAGATGGTTTTCAAATGGGGATTTTATGCTGAAAAAGAATATTGATATATATGATTCGACACTGAGAGATGGGGCACAGGCTGAGGGTATTTCCTTTACTGTCAACGATAAGCTAAAGATTGTCAAAAAGCTTGACGAGTTTGGAGTTAGCTACATCGAGGCAGGAAATCCTGGGTCCAATCCAAAGGATTTGGAGTTTTTTGAAAGGGTCAGCCAGATGCAGCTTAAAAACGCACGGTTAGCAGCATTCGGTAGCACTCGTAGGGCTTTTATAAAGGCTGAGGAGGATGCAAACCTCCAGGCCTTGCTAAGGGCCAACACCTCTGTGGTCACTATTTTCGGGAAGGCATGGGACTTTCATGTTACAGATATCATCAAGACTACACTAGAGGAAAATCTCAACATGATTGGGGACACCCTAACCTTTCTTAAAGACCAGGGCAAAGAGGTAATATTTGATGCAGAGCATTTTTTTGATGGCTACAAGGCCAATCCAGTCTATGCAATTAAGTGCCTGGAAAGGGCTAAGGAGGCCGGAGCTGAATGTCTAGTCCTATGTGAAACCAATGGTGGAGCATTCCCATCTGAAATAAGCAGGATAATATCAGAGGTTGCAGCAAGGATAGATGCACCCCTTGGCATTCATTGTCACAATGATGGGGGTATGGCAGTAGCTAACTCTATAGTAGCAGCGGAGAGTGGGGCAGTGCAGGTGCAGGGTACTATAAATGGCTTTGGCGAAAGGTGCGGTAATGCAAACCTTTGCACCATAATACCCAACCTACAATTGAAACAAAATATGACTTGTGTACCCGAGGAGCAATTGAAAAACCTAGCAAGAGTATCAAGGTATATCAGTGAGCTGGCCAACCTAGCCCATGATGAAAGGGCACCTTATGTGGGGCGGTCTGCCTTTGCCCACAAGGGAGGCATGCATATTGATGCCATAAGGAAAAACCCCTTATCATTTGAGCATATAGGACCCTGTGTCGTGGGTAATGAGAGACGTATTTTGATGTCAGAGGTTTCTGGCAGGAGTACCATACTCAAAAGGATTCAACGGATGACACCTGAGATTGACAAAAACTCACCAGAAACTCAATACCTTATGGATGAGATGAAGCGACTAGAGCATGAGGGCTACCAGTTTGAAGGAGCGGAGATCTCATTTGAATTACTTGTCAGAAGAGTACTGGGCAAGGACAAGGAGTTCTTTAAAATAAAGGACTTTCGTGTACTCTGTGAGGAGCACTGGCAGGACGACTATAGTGCAACTGCCATCATAAAGGTACAGGTAGATGGTGTAGAGGAGGTTTCTGCAGCTGAGGGTGACGGACCAGTTAATGCATTGGACCAGGCCCTGCGAAAAGCCCTCCGGGTATTTTACCCTGAGCTTGATAAGATGCGACTAACAGACTACAAGGTCCGGGTGCTTGATACGGCCAAGGCTACTGCAGCCAAGGTCCGTGTCCATATAG
>DASRNC010000146.1:0-3003 GCA_035647595.1 Bacillota bacterium
GTTCTCTTTTTATACTCTCAATACCTGTTAAAGATGAGTATAAAAGTATTAGGGTTAGCATTGTTACAGCATAATAATCCATGGATTCTGCACTTTTCTTCCTGTCAAGAGATCTAAGCCTCAAAAGACTAGGCATTTCCATAGTACTAGCTGCTTCTAGTTTATCTGGAGCCTTTGTGGCTAGCTCCATATATACATTATACTTTTCCACAAAGCTGCGAGTTATTGCCTCTATCAGGTTGGCCTCAAAGGCATATTTTTCATTCTTATATAGCTTTATTTCCTGTTTATCTGTTAAATGGATATAGGCACTGTAGTTGCTGTCTCCTATTTTCTCAATAGCCCCTCTTGTATTATCTATAGCTTCAAATTCAATCCCCATTTCCCTAGCAACTTGGTCTGTAAACTCTGCATAGGCAGTGGATAGATAAGCTTGTGCCTCATCTGTATAAAGCACCTCCACATAATCCAGTTCTACTTTTGTGTTAAACATGGGTGAAAGGGCTGCGCCTAGTATCACCATTAGGACTATGGGAAACAAGACCATCAAAACATTTGCCTTAATATCCCTAATATTATGGGTGCATTCCTTCTTAAAGATAGATAGGATATTCATTTTAACAGCTCCTTATAGACTTTAGTCACGTAGCTTCCTTCCTGTAAGGGTCAAAAAGACAGTTTCCAGGTTGGGACTTTTACTTTGAACACCAGATATATGGAGGCCATTAGTAGTAAAATAGGAGATTATTTTGTCTAGATTGTTAATGCCTCTAGAAGAACTTATATTTACTGTGTTATTGTCAAACCAAATATCTATTACACCCTTAATTTCCTTAATCTTTTCTACGTCAACCCCTTCAATGGGAGTAGATAGGATGATAGAAACAGTAGCCCTGTCAGTCACAAGTGACTTAAGCTCATTGGCTGTCCCCATTGCTATGATCTTGCCATGGTCCATGATGGCAATCCGTTCACATAGGTCTTCAGCCTCCTCAATATAGTGGGTAGTATAAATGACAGTACAGCCCTTACTATTTAGAGTTTTCACTGACTTAAGTATATGCTTTCTTGATTGTGGATCAATCCCAACAGTAGGTTCATCCATAATAATGAGTCTGGGCCTATGGGCCAAGGCGCAAGCTATGTTAAGCCGCCTTTTCATACCCCCAGAGAACTTTTTTGGTGCTGACGATGCCTTTTCGCTCAGACCTACAAACTCCAAGGCTTCCATAGCACTCTTTTTAAGCTGACTCCCCCTCAAGCCATAAAGGCCAGCGAAGAAAGATACATTTTCCAGGCAAGTTAAATCCTCATATATGGCTATGTCTTGGGGTACAAGACCTATGTTTCTTTTGATGTCGTTTCCGTTTTTACCAATATCCTTTCCAAAGGCATTTATAGTGCCCTTATCCATGGAAATTAGGCCAGTCAAGATATTAATTACACTTGTTTTGCCTGCACCATTAGGGCCTAAGAGGCCGAATATTTCTCCCTCATCTATATTAAAAGAAATATTATCTACAGCAATAAGGCTGCCATACTTTTTTGTAAGGTCTTTGATTTGCACAATACCCATCTTTTCCCCTCCTTTTTTATAGGCTAAACATATTTACCCTTTAGATAAATAACACAAAAAACGACCCTCTGTAAGTATAGAAGGTCACATTACCACCCCCTTAGAACAACTGTCACATTGCCCATAATGGATTTAGCCTTTACAGGATCATCTCCAGACAGCAACTGTGCAGCCTCTAACTGGATAAGACCGCCAGATATTGAATGGCCAACCTGGACATGGATCTGCTGGACTATGTTATTAAGGCCCCCTTGTAGCTGCTTTAAAGCTATGTATATAAGCTACCGATAGATTACTTAAAATTATCCACTTTTCGCCACAGGGACCATCCTTTTACCCCTTACCTTTGACCTATCAACCCTATTTTAATAGAATCTCTAGCCATCTATATCCAAGTATATAGTATTGTTTTTTTTACCAATCGTCAACAGCTATTATAGCCAGCCCTCTATATTCCATTAATATACTCTTTTCCATGCTAGCCACTTTAGTATACAATGTATATAATCCTTCCAGTCCAGGCCTACAGTTTTTCTGGCAATTGAATTCATTTTTTATATTTGATACTATATATTAAAATGGTGAAAGCGTACAAAATATTATGTTTGGTTATATAATACCCGATAAACCGGAGCTGAAAATTAAAGAGTTTGACCTGTTCAAGGCCTATTACTGTGGCATCTGCAAGTGCATAGCGGCCTCTTATGGGCACCTGCCCAGATTTGCCTTAAGCTATGACTGCACTTTTCTGGGCCTATTTTTGTCCTCCATCGCCACTGTCCAAACAGGGCTAGAGCTTAAATCTTGTATAACAAAGCCCCTTAAGAAGATACCGGTGGCATCAAAGGATGATGCCATAGCCTATGCTGCAGGCATGAACATTTTACTTGCCTACCACAATCTTCTGGATGATATATACGATAGGTCCCTACGGGCATATCCCGCCCTACCCATTTTCTACCCAGCATATAGGAGGGCGAGAAGGAGCTTTGCAGGGCAGGATAAAAGCATCAGGTCCCACCTATCAGAGCTTAGGGAGCTTGAAGGTGAGAACTGTGATTCCATCGATATGGTAGCCCAACCCTTTTCAAACCTGCTCGCTTCAGTTGTATCAGGAGGCAAGACCAAAGGAGCAAGCAAGCATATTTGGGAGCTTGGCTATAATGTTGGTAAGTGGCTGTACATAATAGATGCACTTGATGATTTGCACAAGGATATGAAGAGCAAAAACTATAATCCTATTGTAGCCCAATTTTTACCTGGGTATAGCAATATTAGTGATGGTTTACATGGGGCAAGAATGGACGAGATAAAGGATTATGTGGGTTTCATTTTATACTACTCACTGAAACAGACCTGCATTTCCTATGAAGCCCTAGATATTAAGAGGAACAAACCCATATTGGATAATATAATATATGGTGGTA
>DASRNC010000147.1:0-4995 GCA_035647595.1 Bacillota bacterium
ATATTGGAAGGTATAGTAAAATATAAACTAAAAGGACCACTGCTAAACAATTTTCACAGTAGCCCTTCCTCGCAGCTGTTATTTTTTTCTTTTTTTCAACCAAGCACAACATCCATAAACATCATCACTACAAAGCCTACCAGCAATGCATGGGTAGCCATACGCGAGCTGCCCTGGGTATTTTGGCTCTCAGGTATAATCTCACGGGCAATTACAAATAGCATGGCTCCTGCCGCAAAGGCAAGTATAAAGGGAAGTAGGGGCCTGGCTATACTGACAAGACCAATACCCAGAGCACCGCCTATAGGCTCAACTAGGCCCGTAGCCATAACTATCCAAAATGCCTTCCATTTTGGATAGCCCTCTCTTATAAGGGGGAGGGCAACAGCCAGGCCCTCGGGCATATTTTGCAGTCCTATCCCTATGGCAAGGGTCAAACCATTTACTATATCACCGTCACCAAAGCCTACGCCGACTGCCATGCCCTCAGGGAAATTGTGGACCGTTATGGCCAAAATAAACATCCATATCCTCCTCAGGCTGGGACTCATGCTCATAAGTCCACCCTTATTGCCCTTATTTATCATAGAATTGGCTGATAAGTTAGAGCTAGGGAAGAGCCTATCCACAAGATCTAAAAATATTCCACCACTTAGGATGCCTATTAAAACTATACTTGCACCCCTTATTCCTCCGCCCGCTGCTTCGATGCCAGGCATTATAAGACTAAAGGATGTTGCTGCCAGCATTACTCCTGCTGCCGCCCCGAGCATAGTGTCAAGGACCTTTTTGGGCACATCGTTTGTAAAAAAAATCGGCAGGGCTCCTACTGCAGTAGCAAGTCCGGCCGCAAGACTTGCTAGTATCCCAAGCCATATAATATTAAACTGTGATAGGTATTCGACCATCTATATATCCTCCTATACAAAACCATTATCATAGCTATCATATGGTAGAGGAGAATATATTGTGAGGGATATTAGCCTATAATTTCAGGCTCCTCAAGCTCATAACCCTTTAGGTCAACCCTTGCTGACTCAATGACCTGGTCTTCTAATGGCCTGTCATTCTGGTCTCTTTCTGCCCCAACAACTGCATCAACATGCCCCATGCCTTCTATTACTCTGCCAAAGCCGGCATAGGCCCCATCAAGGTGGGGTGCATCCTCAACCATAAGGAAAAACTGGCTACCCCCACTGTCGGGATGGGCTGACCTGGCCATTGAGATAACTCCCTTTGTGTGTTTGAGCTTGTTGTCAAATGCGTTTTGTGCAAACTCTCCCTTTATACTGTAGCCAGGGCCTCCCATGCCTGTACCATCTGGGTCTCCGCCTTGTACCATAAAGCCAGGGATCACCCGGTGGAAGATTAGGCCATCATAAAAGCCCTTGTCTACAAGGGATAAAAAATTGTTTACAGTATTTGCTGCTATATCAGGATACAGCTCCAGCTTTACAGGACCTCGTCCCTTGATATTTAATGTAACTATAGGTTTTATTACTTCAGACATTCTTATAACCTCCGTTTATTTTGCCTATTTTTTAGCTATTATAGTATAGCATATTCATGCGGTTTAAACACCAATTTTGTGTAATACTAATCCCTATTACCGCTAAAACTAAAGATAAGGAGAAACACACTATGGACGCATTGGCCTTTAATATTTCCTCAATCATCCTGGTTGCAAACATAACGCTAGCCTTTGTAATTGTCTTCATGGAGCGCAGAAATCCTGCCTCTACACTAGCCTGGGTCCTGGTGCTCATGTTTATCCCTGTACTTGGCTTTATCCTATATCTTTTTATGGGGCAGGACCTACGCAGGGTAAAGGTTTTCTCTAGCCTAGAGGATTTAAGCTTTGGTGAGCTCAAAGGGAAATATGACAACCCTTTAGATGAAGAGGGCTGCGACGCAGTTTTTAAAACCGACGGGGACCTTATAGACCTTCATAGGGAAAATGCAGGCTCCATCTACACCTCCAACAACAAGATTACAATACTGAAAAATGGCAGAAAAAAATTTGCAGCCCTAGCAGAGGCACTAGAGGGTGCAAAGCACCACATCCATATGGAGTATTATATTATAAGAAATGATGAGATCGGCAGAAAGATAAGAGATATCCTGGCAAGAAAGGCAAGGGAAGGCGTGGCTGTGAAACTCTTATATGATGGGATGGGGTCCCTTAAACTGCCCTCCTCATATACGAAACCCCTCCTTGACAGCGGGGGCCAGGCACATGTCTTTTATCCACCCTTCCTTCCCCATATTAATGTTAGGCTCAACTATCGCAACCATAGAAAGATAACAGTTATCGATGGAAACAAAGCTTTTTTTGGTGGCTTCAACCTGGGCGATGAATACCTGGGTAAGTCTAGAAAATATGGTTTTTGGAGGGATACCCACTTTACCCTAGAGGGGGATGCTGTGGATTCATTGCAGCTCCAGTTTATCTATGATTGGCAGTTTGCATCCAAGAAAAAGATGAATTTCGACAGGGCCTTCTTTCCCAATAGGGGGAAGGTTGGCAGCTGTGGTGTGCAGATTGTTCCTAGTGGTCCTGATACAAAATGGGAGTCCATATATCAAGGGTTTTTCAAGCTGATCTCCAAGGCCAAGACCAATGTATACATCCAGACCCCCTATTTTATACCTGACCAGGGCCTGGCTGAGGCGCTCAATATAGCCGCCCTTGGAGGGGTAGATGTAAGGATAATGATACCAAGCTTTCCAGACCACCCCTTTGTACACTGGGCTTCAACCTCCTTCCTCTCAGAGCTACTTGACTCTGGAGCAAGGGCCTTTGTATACAAAAAAGGCTTTTTACATAGCAAGATATTGGCCGTGGATGGCAGGGTTGCCTCTATAGGCACATCAAACTTTGATATGCGTAGCTTTAAAATGAACTTTGAAATTAATGCAGCTATTTATGACAAGGCTACAGTCTCAAAGCTTGAAGGTCAGTTCTTAAATGACATCAAAGACTGTGATGAGATGACCTTGGATTCTTATGCTAAAAGACCAGTCACTATGAAGGTAAAGGAGTCAATCTCAAGACTGCTAGCACCCTTGCTCTAGCTTGTATTTACCTGCTGCCTCCTTGTCTAAAAGCCCGCCCTCTTCCACCCTGTCCTGCGGATTAGGTACCAGCATATGAGGGTGGCTATAGCCAGCTGACTTATATCACTAACAAGACTGCGCCTAAATACATAATACAGGCTTATTAATATAAGGTTGCCAACCAAGAGGACTATATCATCTGGTTTTTTAGCCTTGTTTTTATGTTTTATATACATTCGCCACAAGCCATATAGGATTGCAACCATACCAATATATGTCAATTTATAGCACCGTCCTTTATATTTTTACATGTCCACCTTATCAAGAATTAGCTTTACCCTTGCCCATAATTGAGAGGGTAAAAAATATAGGATAGCCAGTCAGGTCAGACTGCCTATCCCAAAATTATAAATCGCTAATTGGATTTATAAGATATAGGTACTCCCACTACAGGGGCCGGCCTATATTTATGCCCAGAACATTTCGCCCTGATCTTCAAATACAAGTACTTCCTTGAGGAAGGAAATAGCCTTTTGCAGACCTTCCGTGTTGGACATTAGGCTATCCTCATGCTCTATACTTAAAACATCGTCATAGCCGACCATTCTTAAGGCACTTATGATATCCTTCCAGGTCTGATAAGCGTGTCCATAGCCTACAGAGCGGAATATCCATGAACGGTTGAGCTCATCCCCATAATGCTTTGTATCTAGTACACCGTTAACTGCTGTGTTTATAGTATCAATCTTGGTATCCTTTGCATGGAAGTGGTAAATAGCAGGCCCTAACTCCCTGATTGAAGCAATAGGGTCTATACCCTGCCAGAAAAGGTGGCTGGGGTCATAGTTTGCGCCGATGGTATCGCCAACTGCTGCCCTTAATCTTAAAAGGGTCTCTGGGTTGTATACGCTAAAACCGGGGTGCATTTCAAGGCAAATCCTTGTAACACCGTGGTCATTTGCAAACTTAACTGCCCTTTTCCAATATGGGATAAGGACCTCATCCCACTGGTAATCAAGAACCTTTAGGAAATCCTCAGGCCAGGGACATGTTACCCAGTTTGGATATTTGGAGCCAGGACTGTCGCCTGGGCAGCCCGAAAAGGTATTTATCCTGTCAAGGCCTAGCTGTTCTGCCAATAAAATCGTCTTTTCAAAATCAGCATGGAAATCAGCAGCCACTTCCCTTTGGGGGTGTACGGGATTACCGTGGCAGGAAAGGGCACTTATCTCCATATCGTATTTGCTTATTAAATCCTTTAATCCTTGAACCTTACTTTTGTCAGCTAATAGCTCATCTGGTTTCACATGTGCTGTACCTGGGAAACCTCCTGTACCGAGCTCAACTGCCTGCACGCCAGAGTCCCTTAGATACTTTAATGTCTCTTCAAGGCTCTTGTCGCCAAGCACTACTGTAAATACACCTAATTTCATCAAATAACGCCTCCTGGAAATATTGTCTTTGTCTTAGTATTCTCTATTAGCAAATAAAATTCCTCTACGAAATCGTTTTTGCTAACATATGTCTTGCTGCCCTCGTAAAATATCAAGGGTCCATAAGTAAAGGGCCTAGCACAAGCCTATCTAGCATTTAATTTAGTTTAGAACAAGCCTTCTAAGAAGCCGAAGTTGGTTAAATAATATACTATGACAGCCGCTATACCCAGCAATAATACTACCTTTAGTGCCTTAAAGGCTATTTTTAAAACAAAGAATACAGCAATAATCCCTACCGCAATAATTAAAAAGTCCTGCATCAAACCCTACCTCCTTGTTAACGGATATATAACCATTATAACATAAAATAAAAGAAAATATAGGCAGTTTTCGAATAAATCCGAGAATGAGGATATGAGGGCTCCAATAGGACTTAAATTGGATAATGGGAATAAAAGCTTGCAGTGGATATACAATTCTAGTAAAATGAAAAGGATAAGTA
>DASRNC010000148.1:0-5099 GCA_035647595.1 Bacillota bacterium
ATATTATCTAATGGCTGGGGCGGCAGGGCTCGAACCTACGAATCCGGGAGTCAAAGTCCCGTGCCTTACCGACTTGGCTACGCCCCATTGTCTAACTTAAAACATATATTGGGGTGAGTAATGGGATTTGAACCCACGGCCTCCAGGGCCACAACCTGGCGCTCTAACCAACTGAGCTATACCCACCATGCAATAAATAATGGCGCGCCTGAAGGGATTCGAACCCCTGGCCTACGGATTAGAAGTCCGTTGCTCTATCCTGCTGAGCTACAGGCGCAAATGGAGCGGGTGATGGGAGTTGAACCCACACAGCCAGCTTGGAAGGCTGGAATTCTACCATTGAACTACACCCGCAACAACCGTTCACAACTTGAAACTTTATCACATCAAACGATATATGTCAAGAACTTCACAGTGGCGCAACGGTGCCAAAACAATGAACTCAACCAGGCGCAAATATGAGTATAACTCATGGTAGACTTCTAGTCAAGAGTTAAATTAATCATTTAAATAAACTGCATTTAGTTCTTCCAATGTTTTTATAGAAGCTTTTATTTTATTGTCCTGAATATTAATTATACCGATAGTGGTAAAATCATCCCCATTCGGTATTGAAGCACTACCGGGATTTAAAAAAATTATCCCGTTATCCATGGATATGTCAGCCACATGAGTATGACCATAGAGGACAAGGTCAGCATCCTTCTCAATAGCCTTATCAATAAGCTCATCAAGCCCTAATTTGACATTAAACCAATGTCCGTGGCTTATAAAAACTCTTTTGTTCGATAGTTCTAATAGCAGTTGCGCTGGTACTTCAGGAGCAAAGTCACAGTTCCCCTTGACGTAATGAACTGGGACTTCCAGTTTATCCTTAATAGGGAGGATATCTGTATAATAATCCCCTAAATGTATTATAACATCTACATTATCTATCCTTCTAATAGTATTCAATATGTTATTCCCATGTGTATCACTAATTACAATGATTTTCATAATTATATTATCACCTGCTAGCTAATCTTCTTCATTGTCCCAATATATCCTTAAGTGCCATTAAGGCTTGATTGCGATGGCTAACTGCGTTTTTTTCGACTACTGAAAGCTCTGCCATAGTCTTATCGTATGTATTAGGTATAAAAAGTGGATCGTATCCAAAGCCGTGGGTGCCCTTAGGTTGAGTACCAATTCTTCCGTGACAGGTACCCTCTGTTTGAACAAAGTGACCATTCGGATAATACAAGCTGACAACACAGCTAAAGTATGCAACACGATTTGGAGTTTCTATTCCCTCCATTGCCATTAGTAGTTTTCTGTTGTTCTCATTATCTGTAGCATCTTCCCCAGCAAATCTAGCAGAGCACACACCAGGTTTCCCATCTAATGCATATACCACTAGACCGGAATCATCTGCTAAAGTAATCTCTCCTGTGTACTCACTTACTTCTTTTGCCTTTTTCAACGAATTACTCGAGAAGTCAGGTCCATCCTCGACCACATCGATCTTAAGCCCAATTTCACAAATTGAAAGCAACTGGAAGGGCAAGTCTGAAAACAAGGTCTTGATTTCCTCAACTTTTCCTGTATTTAATGATGCTATAATTATTTTTTTCATTCCCACTTCATCACAAGTTTGTTCATATCCCCTAGTGTCTCCTTTTGTATACCAATGATGCCTACAATACCGGCTTGTCCAATTGCAATTAATTTTTTTAAGGATTCATCCGAAAATGGTGCGCCTTCTGCTGTGCCCTGTAGCTCTATAAATTCATTACTATCTGTCATTACGATATTCATATCAACCTCTGCATTGGAATCCTCCTCATAACAAAGATCTAGCATCTCCTCTCCATTATATATGCCTACGCTGACAGCTGCAATATAATTATTTATTGGGCTTTCCTTGATAAGGCCCCTTGCCATCATTGAATTGATACAGCTAACTAAAGCAATGAACCCTCCTGTAATGGCAGCTGTTCTTGTACCACCATCAGCCTGTATAACATCGCAGTCAATCCATATAGTTCTCTCTCCCAGTAGATCTAAATTGACTACAGACCGCAAGGCCCGGCCTATTAGTCTCTGTATTTCCTGAGTCCTACCTTCAACCTGACCCCTGCTACTTTCTCTTGCTTTTCTAACATGAGTTGAAGCTGGTAGCATCGAATACTCTGAAGTTATCCACCCCCTGCCACTGCCTTTCAAAAAGGGTGGCACCCTCTCTTCAACAGTAGCTGTGCAAATCACCTTGGTATTGCCAAATTTTATAAGTGCAGACCCATTTGCATGTAGCATAAAATCTGTAGTAATGCTGATTTGTCTCGTAGAAGTGTTGCTTCTTCCGTCCTGTCTCATTAAGTTTTCTCCTTTGTGATGAAAATAAAGGCTGCTACGAAAAGCAGCCTTTGGTGTTAATACTCATTAGCGAATACGGGTAAATCGTCTAAATGTACTGCCCTAGCATACTCTTTATCGTCTACCAATATCTCTAGCTGCTGTATCTCCGGATAGTGTGAGGCAATAAGCTTCAATGCTCTAAGAACCATCTCTTCACTTTTAGGATCTGCAGCAAGGTTGTTGAATTCCTTACTGAAATTTATATATGTAATACCATCCGTCATTTGTATTCCAAGTAATTTTGTGTCCTGGGGTATATCAATAGTCATATTATCCTCATCCTTGGGACCCTTTAACAATTCCTCTATGGCTGTTTCCAGTGTAGCATTCATGGAAGATGTAATTCTCGTTACAGGTACAAGATAATCAAACTGACTAATAGAAGTACTCTGGAAGTATACATTTACCTTAGCCCCTTCTGGTGTAGTATCCTCTGACATTTCGATATTTATATCAATGGGACTAATAGGTGTGCCTACTAATGTCCCATGCGCCATCGTTTCAATAATTTCTCCATCAAAGAGAAATTGCACTTTATCTACTGTTGAGAATCCCGCCAGAGTCATTACTAAGCCTTGTATCATATTGTTTTCGCTTATAGCATCTTTACATTCTAAGACTGCTTCATTAAAGTCCACCCTTGCAACACCGTCTATGATGGACATTCCTAATATCTTGGCTTCCGCCGGAAGAAGCGGCCTAAGGCCCATTATCATCAGGCTCTCCTGTTGATCTGGTGTATCTATCATTAGCCCTATAGTAGCCTTTGCTATGCCCTCTACCCATGGTATTTTACGCATAACAGGAACTAAATATCCTGCGTCATCTGCATAATAAATAACCGTTTCTCTTGTTAGTTCATCATCAAACTCGTTAGTGTCACCTGGTGTGCTTTCAGGGTCAACATCCATATCTTTATCACCACAACCAGTCAAAAATAGTAATATTACTAGGAAAACTGAAATAAGTACAGCTAGTTTTTTTAACAATATGATCTCCCCCTTGCCTATCTCTTGTAATAATTATATTAGTCAAGCAGGGGTTGTATGATTAATACATGAATTATTTTATCATAGTTCAATTAAATTTTGCGTTAAATTCACTTTTTTCTATCTTTACCTTTCTAGGATGCCCAACTAATAGTATAATGTCATAGAGGAGGATTGACAAATGGCACTAGATGGAGTTGTTATAAATGGTATAATCAATGAACTTAATGATACTATCATCTCAGGTCGTATAGACAGAATTTTCCAACCTGAGAGTGATGAGCTACACATAATAATTAGAAATAAGGGCGCCAACCATAGATTGCTATTATCAGCCAGTGCAAACTATCCGAGAATACATATAACAAAGCATAGTAAGAAAAATCCTGCAACACCACCTGTTTTTTGTATGGTGCTCAGAAAGCACCTTATAGGGGGTAGATTAATCTCTCTACATCAGCCTAGTTTTGACCGGATAGTCGAACTTACTTTTGAGGTCATAACTGAGATGGGGGACCTTGTCGAGAGAAGGTTGATTATCGAAATAATGGGAAGGCATAGCAATATTATCCTGATCAACGAAGCGGGCTATATACTCGATAGTATAAAGCACATAGGAGGCAACATAAGCAGAGTTCGAGAGGTTTTACCAAGGCTGCCTTATGTCTACCCTCCCTCACGTGGGAAACTTGACCCTATAAAATGTGAAAATGATATGTTTCTTAATATACTAAAGGCGAAGCCTGAGCTAAAACCAGCAAAAGCGATAATGAATACTTTTAATGGTATATCAAAGGTTACAGCAGAGGAAATAGTATACAAGGCGCTTGGAATGTTTGAAGGAAAACTATCATATAATGATCTATTATTACTAGTAAATTCTTTCTATGGTTTCCTCTCACGTATCAAAAATAATAACTATCGCCCCACTATGATACTTGATCAAGAGTCAATACCACTTGATATACTGCCTTACAAGTACAAGCTTTATGAAAAAAGCAAGGTGAGAAAGTATGAAAGTTTTTCTGAATTACTTGAGGATTTTTATTTTGCTAGAGACAAGTTCCTACGCCTATCACAGCTCTCCTCAAACCTCATAAAACTTATAAGAACAAACCTTGAGAGATCTGAAAAAAAACACGCTACCTATCTAAAGGAGTTAGAAAGCGCGAAATCTGGAGATAAATATAGGCTGTATGGTGAGTTAGTAACAGCTAACATACACAGCATTTCCAGCGGAATGGAATCTATCTCAGTAATAAATTACTATGATCCAAGCAATGAGATGATTGATATACCACTTGATCCTGCTAAAAGTCCTGCTCAAAATGCCCAGAAGTACTTCAAGCTTGCATCAAAGGCCAATACTGTAATATCTAAGATGGGCAAGCTAATAAAAGAGACCGAGGACGAAACTATTTATCTAGAAAGTCTAACTGAAGCCTTATCTAGAGTGTCTAGTGATACTGAGATAAATGAGATTAGAAAAGAGCTTGTTGAACAAGGGTATATAAGGAAAACAAAAAAAAATAAGTCTAAAGATATCGGAGAGAATAAGCCTCTGCACTACCTATCCTCTGATGGTTTTCAAATATTCGTTGGTAAAAACAATATCCAAAATGATCTACTGACATTAAAGAAAGCTTCAAACAATGATATCTGGCTTCACACTAAGAACATGCCAGGGTCCCATGTAATAATAAAGAGTAAGGG
>DASRNC010000149.1:0-15325 GCA_035647595.1 Bacillota bacterium
GGATATCACTAGTCTTCTGCTGGACAAAGAAGCATACAAGTATACGGTCGATAAAATTGTAGATTACTGTAGGGATAAAAAAGTAGATATTGTGGTAGGACCAGAAGCCAGAGGGTTTGTCCTAGGAGCTCCTGCAGCATACGCATTAGGTGTCGGTTTTGTACCAGTGAGGAAACCTGGCAAGCTACCGGGTGAGACTATAAGCTATGAATATGAGTTAGAATACGGGAAGGATTCCTTGGAAATTCACAAGGACGCCATAAAGCCTGGTCAAAGAGTAATAATAGTTGACGATTTAATGGCCACCGGTGGTACATCGATAGCAACAGCCAAGCTCATTGAAAAACTAGGGGGTCAGGTCGTTGGTATAATATTTGTTATAGAGCTGACCGATTTGAATGGTAGGAAACAAGTTAGTCAATACGAAGTAGAGTCATTAGTAAAGTATTAAAACAGGAAACATATATAGATGTTTATGGTGCGAAAGGGGCATGGAATGTTAGAAAAACTTCAGCTTGAGCTTGAGACAAAGGTAAAAAAAGCATATGGAGAAGAAGTTAAAGAAAAAATAAGAGATGCTTATTACTTTGCTCTAAGGGTACATGACGGCCAAAAACGCTCCTCTGGAGAGCCCTTTTGCATTCATCCCATTGAGGTAGCCAAAATATTGGTTGATATGGGGATGGATGCAGACACTATAGCAGCGGGATTACTCCATGACACAATAGAGGATACCGACACAACAAAGGAAGAAGTAAGTGAAAGATTCGGACCTGAAGTGGCCATGTTAGTTGATGGTGTTACCAAGCTTGGACGACTCACATATAAGACTAAAGAAGAGCAGCAGGTTGAGAACCTCCGAAAAATGTTTTTGGCCATGGCTGAGGATATTAGGGTCATCATCATTAAGCTAGCCGACCGTCTACACAACCTTAGAACTTTAGAATATGTTGATGAGGAAAAGCAGCGGGAGAAGGCACATGAGACCTTGGAGATTTATGCACCTCTTGCCCATAGGCTGGGTATCTACAAAATAAAATGGGAGCTAGAGGACATTTCCCTAAGGTTTATAGATCCCAGTGGATATTATGATTTAGTCGAAAAGGTGGCTAAAAAGCGTAAAGAAAGAGAAGCAGATGTTCAGGAGGTTATAGACACTCTAGGGCAAAAGCTACCAGAGGCCAATCTGGACTTCGAGATAGAAGGAAGGCCCAAGAATTTTTATAGCATTTATAAAAAGATGTATATGCAGCACAGGGAGTTTGAGCAGATATATGACTTGCTAGCAGTTAGGGTCCTGGTCAATAGCATAAAGGATTGCTACGGCGTGCTCGGTGTAATACACACCCTTTGGAAGCCCATACCCGGCAGGTTTAAAGACTATATAGCCGTACCAAAGCCAAATATGTACCAATCACTACACACTACCGTAATAGGCCCCCATGGCGATCCCTTTGAAATACAGATCCGTACCTGGGACATGCACCGGACTGCTGAATATGGTATAGCTGCCCACTGGAAGTACAAAGAGGGTAAAAAGACTTCATACGATGTAGACAAAAAGCTTGCTTGGCTCAGGCAACTTTTAGAGTGGCAAAACGATGAAAGTGATGCCAAAGAATTTATGGAGTCACTCAAGATAGATTTATTTACAGACGAGGTGTTTGTCTTTACTCCCAAGGGGGATGTGATTGACCTACCCAAGGGTTCGACACCATTGGACTTTGCATATACCATACACAGTGCTATTGGCAACAGGTGCGTTGGTGCTAAAGCAAATGGAAAGATAGTTACCTTTGATTATGAACTGAAGACTGGAGATATAATTGAGATATTGACATCATCATCGCCAAACCACGGGCCTAGTCGAGACTGGCTTAAAATAGTGAAGACAAACCAGGCAAAGAATAAGATCCGGCAGTGGTTTAAGAAAGAAAGACGGGAGGAAAACCTGGAAAAGGGCAAGGAAATGCTAGAACGGGAGGCAAAGCGCCAAGGCTATATTCTTTCCCATCTTATAAAAAAAGAATGGATAGATAATATATTAAGAAAATATGGCTACCATTCAGTGGATGATTTGTACTCAGCAGTAGGTTATGGAGGACTGACAACCAACCAAGTCCTAGTCAGACTAATCGACGAATACAAAAAAGTAAATGCCGAGCTAGAACCGCAAAGCATCATTAACACAGAAGCAAAGGCCCCTATCCGGGATAGGGCTCCAGCAGAAAATGGTGTAAGAGTCAAGGGTGTTGACAATGTTCTTGTGCGTTTTGCAAGGTGTTGTAACCCTGTACCCGGCGACCCTATAATAGGGTATATTACAAAGGGAAGAGGCGTTTCCATGCACAGGGCTGATTGTGTTAACCTAACTGATCAAACTGTAGAGGTTAGCCGTTTGGTAGAAGTAAGCTGGGCTGGGGAACAAAAGGCATCATATAATGCTGAAATACAGATAATTGCACGAGACCGGCAGGCAATATTGGCTGACATTACTAATGCGATAACAGATATTAAGATAAATGTGGCTGGTATTAATGCTCGAACTGCAAAGAATCAGCTGGCAATAATAAACCTAGTGCTCGAAATAAACGATACCCAGCAGCTGGACAAAGTAATGGGATTTTTCAGAAGGGTAAAGGATGTTTTAGATGTATTTAGGGTTAATGCATAAGGGAGTTGACATGCAATGAGAGCTGTAGTACAACGAGTAGAGAATGCAAGGGTAATGGTTGGTGGTGACCTAAGAGCTTCTATAGGAAAAGGGCTCTTAGTTTATTTAGGGGTAGAGGATGGTGATACACAAACAGATTCCGAGTACCTGGCGGAAAAAATAGTGAACCTCCGCATCTTTGAAGATGGGCATAGTAAAATGAATCTATCAGTAAAGGATATAGGCGGGGCAATGCTAGTGGTATCCCAGTTCACACTTTGCGGAGACTGTAGAAAGGGCAGGCGTCCGTCCTTTGCCAAGGCTGCAGATCCTAAACCAGCAAATGAATTGTACCAGGTCTTTTGTAGACTAGTTCAGGATATGGGTACAAGGGTTGAAGCAGGAGTCTTTAGAGCCCATATGAAGGTAGAGTCGGTAAACGACGGACCTGTCACCATACTAGTAGATAGCAGAAAGCAATTTTAAGGGAGGCAGGAGCATGAAGGTATTAACACTACAAATCGGAGTTATGAAGGCCAATTGTTATATTGTTTATAGGAGAAAAAGCCCAGGATGTGTAGTTATAGATCCAGGTGGCGATGTGGAAATCATAATGGGCTTATTAGAGGATAAGGGGCTAGAATTAAATACTATATTATTGACCCATGGCCATTTTGACCATATAGGAGGAATAGAGGAGCTTAAGGAGAAAACGGGTGCCAAGATCGCCATACACTCACTTGAAGCTGATTCTTTGACAGATCCAAATAAAAACCTATCCTATATGATTAACAAGGAAATTAAGCTGGAGGCACCAGACATAGAACTAGAGGATGGAGACGAGATAAGGGTATCTGATATGGTTTTCAAGGTCATACATACACCAGGACATTCCATCGGTGGAGTCACATTCAGAGTAGGAGACTTGCTTTTTACCGGAGATACACTCTTTGAAGGAACGATAGGGAGAACTGATATCAGCGGTGGTAGCTATGACCAATTGATATCTTCGATACGAGAAAAGCTCCTTGTACTTGATGAAAAGCTCACTGTCTACCCTGGTCATGGCAGTCAAACCACTCTAGGTAGAGAGCGAAGCTATAATCCCTATTTGACATAGATTAATTTAGGAGGCTTCTTGAGACAGATGATATTGGTTGATGTACCCCAGGTAACATATGCTAAGGAAATTGAGGACCTAGCAAGAGTTTTCTATCCCAGTGAAAGGGTTAGGCGCTTAAAAGATAGTGACATTTGCTCAAGTAGTGATTATATACTCAGGTGTATCTACACCATTATAGATGTGACCTGTATTTCCTTTATAGGCCAACTAGAGGATGCAGGGGGTACAATAAAGGAATATGGAATGAGGGCAAGCCTTAACTCAAAGCTAGATAACAATACACATCAAAGAGAGATAAAAAACGGTATAAAGGGCTGTGTATATGATTTACTTGCCAATATCACAGGCATAAAACCAAAATGGGGCATCCTGACAGGTATTCGTCCTGTCAAGCTAGTAAATCAGTTAAAAAGAACAGGAAAGAATGATTTCCTTATCCAAAAAGACCTAGTAGAAACCTATAGACTTAATATTGAAAAGGCAGAATTACTTTTAAGGGTGGCCCACGTTCAAGAGCCCTATCTGTTAAAAGACAGAGGCGGTACAGCTAGCCTCTATATACATATTCCATTTTGCTCAACCCGCTGCCATTACTGCTCATTTCCATCAGACTTAATATCAAGAGTGTCTAACAGAATTAATGATTATCTTGATTGCCTACAGTCTGAGCTTCTAGCAACCTTGGAGCTTTTTCATGAGAAAGGTATTACCATTGACACTGTCTATATCGGGGGTGGTACCCCTACAGTATTAGACCACGACGACCTTGAAAGGCTACTATATATAATAGATTCATCTTTAAATATACTGCCTGGAAAGAGGATTTTGGAATATACAGTCGAAGCTGGGCGTCCCGACAGCCTAAACGGGGACAAGCTATTACTTTTGAAGGATTATGGTGTAAATAGGCTGAGCATTAATCCACAATCCATGAACCAAAAAACCCTTGATTTAATAGGCAGAAGTCATAGTGTGGAGGATATAATAAATATATACCATGAAGCTAGAAGGGTGGGCTTTGACATTATAAATATGGATGTAATTATAGGCCTACCAGGCGAAAGCAAAGAGGACTTTAGCTATACAATGGGGGAAATAGGCCAGCTCATGCCTGAAAATATTACTATGCATACCCTTGCCATAAAACGTGCCTCCTCTCTTAAATGGAATTTTAAACAATATGATCCTGCCCGAGATGGACTTGCTGAAGGCATGGGTAGAGTATGTACAAGCTGGATGGAAAAGATGGGGATGAATCCATATTATCTTTACAGACAAAAGTATACACTTGACCATATGGAGAATATAGGATACAGCCTTCCTGGCAAGGAATGCTTGTATAATATGCATATCATGGAGGAAAAACGAAGCATTTGGGCATTTGGCGCCGGAGCTGCGACCAAGGTATATTATCACGATGAAGATAGGCTGGAGAGGGTGGCAAACGTAAAAAACTTAAAGGACTACGTAGGCAGAATAGATGAGATGATAGATAAAAAGCAGAAGGCATTAGTTGAATATTGAATGAAAGTCCTACCAAGCTATTGACACAAAGTTGCAGGAGGTTTATAATTTACTTTAAAGTAAATTCATAAAAGTTGCGATGATTGAGAGAGTACTTGTTATGGCTACATGCGCAATCTCTCGTCCCTTTTTGGGATGAAGAGATTTTTTTCATATTGGTTAGAATGACTACATAGTTTGATTGGAGGAAAATTATATGTTGGCCAGAGCGCCTAAAGGCACAAAAGATATACTACCCAGTGAGTCTCACAGGTGGCATTATATAGAAGACAAAATACATAAAATCGCAAAATCATATGGGTATAGAGAGATACGCACACCGGTTTTTGAGCATACAGACCTATTTGTTAGGAGTGTAGGAGATACTACAGATATTGTTCAAAAGGAGATGTTTACCTTTGAAGACAAGGGTAAAAGGAGTATAACACTAAAACCGGAGGGGACAGCAGGTGTTGTGAGAGCATATATAGAGCATAGCCTTTATGCAGACGCCCAGCCTACAAAGATGTATTATATTACTCCTTGTTATCGCCATGAAAGGCCGCAGGCAGGAAGGCAGAGAGAATTCCACCAATTTGGTGTAGAGGCTTTTGGAGGTAGAGAGGCATCTTTAGACGCTGAGATAATATCACTTGCTGTTAGCCTGCTTGATAAGTTGGGTATAAAGGGTCTAAGGGTTAATATTAACAGCATAGGCTGTGCTGATTGTAGGGGCCCATACCATGAAAAGATAAAGGATTATCTTGGAAGCAACCTCGACGCTTTATGCAAAAGTTGTAGTGAGAGGTATGAGAAAAATCCGCTTAGGATCCTGGACTGTAAAGCAGAGACTTGCAAGAAAATAGTTACAGATATACCCCTTATGCTGGACAACCTATGCGGCGAATGTAAAATACACTTCGAGGATACCAAAACTTATCTTGATGCAGCTGGAGTAGAATACCAAATCAATCCTCTCATAGTGAGGGGGCTTGATTATTATACAAACACGGTATTTGAAATAATATCTGATTCCCTGGGTGCCCAAAGCACCGTATGCGGGGGAGGACGATATGATGGGCTAGTAGAAGAATGTGGCGGTCCCAAGACACCAGGTGTCGGCTTTGGACTGGGGCTTGAGCGTCTGCTCATGATATTAGAAGCCCAGGATGCTTTAAATATAATAGGGGATATTGGGGATATATATTTTGCTACCATAGGCGATAGGGCAAGATTAAAAGCATTTGAGTTAATAAATACCATCAGGGAAAAAGGGTTTTCCGCTGATATGGACCATGTAGGTAGGAGCATAAGGGCACAATTTAAATATGCAGGCAGGCTCGGGGTCCGATTTGTTTGTACCATAGGAGACAATGAGCTTGAAACAGGCGAGTTAAGGGTCAAGGATATGGCGGAAGGTACCGAGGGAAGTGTCAGGATAGAGGCCCTAGGGGACTATCTTGCTAAACAGCTAGGAGGAGAGTTTGATGAGTGAGCATGGGCAGATCTTGAAGAGAACACATATGTGCGGTATGGTAAATAGCCAATTAGAAGGCACCAGGGTAACCCTTACAGGCTGGGTACAGCGTAGAAGGGACTTGGGCAAGCTAATTTTTATTTACCTAAGAGATCGGGAAGGCTTTATTCAGGTAGTTTTCGATGCAGAAAAAAGCAGCCATATATTAGAAAAGGCACAGACAATCCGAAGTGAGTTTGTCTTGGCGGTAGCCGGTAGGGTCGTAAAAAGGGACCAAGCTGCCATAAATCCAAAATACCCTAATGGTGACGTCGAGGTTATTGCAGATGGTCTTGAAATACTGTCTACAGCTGAAACACCACCTATCTACATAGAGGATGGCTTGGATGCATCAGAGGACATTAGGCTTAAATACAGGTATCTAGACCTAAGAAGGCCAGAAATGCAGAAGAACATTATTTTAAGGCATAAAGTTAGTAAGTGGATACGAGATTTTTTAGACAAAGAAGGTTTTTTAGAAATTGAAACTCCGATTTTGACAAAAAGTACGCCTGAAGGAGCAAGAGACTACCTTGTACCAAGCAGGGTCCATCCTGGCAAGTTTTATGCCCTCCCCCAGTCACCACAGATTTTCAAGCAGCTTTTGATGCTTTCTGGGTTTGACAAGTATTTTCAAATTGCCCGTTGCTTCCGCGATGAGGATTTGAGGGCAGAGAGGCAGCCCGAGTTTACCCAAGTAGACATAGAGATGTCCTTTGTAGATGTGGAAGACCTTATTTCAATCAATGAGTGCTTGATTGCAGACGTGCTGAAAAAGGCAATTGACGTAGATATATCCTTACCCCTGCCTAGGATTAAATATAAAGAATCCATGGAGAGATACGGAACGGATAAGCCTGACACTCGGTTTGGCATGGAGCTAAAGGATGTTAGTGAGATAGTTAAAGGCTGTGGATTTAGGGTATTTTCGGATACAATAAAAAGTGGTGGCAGCGTGAGAGCTATTAATGCCAAGTGCTGCGGTGAAAAGTTTTCACGAAGGGAAATAGACGGTCTAGGAGAGTTTGTAAAGACCTATAGGGCCAAGGGACTTGCCTGGATAAATGTTACCGAAGAAGGCATAAGGTCTCCAATAGCAAAGTTTTTAAGCAAAGATATTATTGACATGCTAGTAGAAGGACTCAATGCAGAAAAGGGTGACCTGCTACTTTTCGTAGCGGACAGAGACGAAGTCGTATTCCAGTCTCTGGGCCAATTAAGACTTGAGCTGGCTAAAAGACTGGGACTCTTAGATGATAATATCAAAAACCTACTTTGGGTTACAGAATTTCCCCTGCTTGAGTATGATGAAGAAGGACAACGCTATGTTGCCAAGCATCATCCCTTCACAGCCCCCATGGATGAAGATATACAATTGCTTGATTCCAATCCGGAACAAGTTAGGGCAAAGGCATATGATATGGTCTTAAACGGAGTGGAAATAGGTGGTGGCAGTATAAGGATCCATAGTCAAGAGCTACAGGAGACCATGTTCCAGGCTCTAGGGTTTACAAAGGACCAGGCGTGGGAGCGCTTTGGCTTTTTACTGGAGGCATTTACCTATGGGACCCCTCCCCATGGAGGCGTAGCATATGGCCTAGATAGGCTCATAATGATACTGGTAGGCAGCGATGCTATTCGCGACGTCATTGCCTTCCCCAAGGTGCAAAATGCATCTGACTTTATGACAAAGGCACCTGATACAGTTGACGAAAATCAGCTAAGGGAGCTTGGGATCATGATAGCTACTCAGCCCCAGGATGAGTAAATAGTCTAGCTTTTGATAACATTAATATAAAAGGTGATATTCTAATGTGCCAGGCCTTTTCACGCACAGAACTCCTGATAGGAAGGGACAGCCTAGAGAAACTCAAAAACAGCAAAGTAGCCGTATTTGGTATTGGTGGAGTTGGTGCATATACAGTTGAAGCTCTTGTGAGATCCGGTGTAGGCTCCTTTGTCCTTATAGACAATGATTTTGTCAGTAAATCCAATTTAAATAGGCAGCTACACGCCACAATGGAGACAATAGGTAGGCCCAAGGTTGACCTAATGAAGGAAAGAATCCTTAGCATAAACCCCAACGCAAGGGTTAAGACGCACCAGTCCTTTTATACAGTAGACAATGCAGATGGGCTGATTGAAAATGATTATGACTATGTTGTAGATGCAATAGATACAATTTCGGCAAAAATAGACCTGGCAGTTCGCTGCAAGGCTAGAGAAATACCCATAATAGCCAGCATGGGCGCTGGGAACAAGCTTGATCCGACTGCCTTTAGGGTGGGAGATATCTTTAGCACCTCTGTAGACCCTATTGCAAGGGTAATGCGCCGTGAGCTAAAGAGTAGGGGGGTCAAGGGATTAAAGGTCGTATTTTCTACAGAAAGACCAATTAAGCCTAAGGCTTCTCAAATTAATGAGGGCTGCAAGAAAGACCATATAAAGGTTAGCAAAAGATCGATACCCGGTAGTGTATCATTTGTTCCTTCAGTTGTTGGACTGGTTATAGGCGGAGAAGTGATTAAGGATATTATAGGTTGGACCTAGTATAGTAGGCACAGGGGATGAGACCAATGAATGAATGTGGACAAATAGTCCAGGTTGACAATGGTAATGCTACAATTAAAGTAAAGAGGAGCTCTACTTGTGCTTCGTGTGGTGCCTGCGGGATGGGTGCCCATCAAGAGGACATGCTCCTTACTATACCCAATAGGCTAGGAGGCAGGGTGGGTGATTATGCCGAGCTAGAGCTTTCATCAAAGCAACTAATAAAGGCGTCTGCAATCACCTATATTGTTCCCCTCTCAGCCCTTATTGTGGGAGTAACAGGCGGCTATATTTTAGGCCCCATGATAGGTTTAGATCCTGAGCTCACGGGCTCAATTGCTGGTTTAACGCTAACGGTCTTATCATTTTTGGGTATTAGATTATTAGAGCCTAGATTTAAAAGAGGTCATAATTTTTCACCACAAATGGTAAAGATAATAGATATGGAAACGAAAGGAGAAGATTTAGATGGCAAGCAACAAAGTGTTAGAGCTTAACAAGGAAAATTTTGAACAAGAGGTATTAGAGTCTTCCAGTCCAGTACTCGTAGATTTTTGGGCAGCCTGGTGCGGACCCTGCAAAATGATAGCACCCATACTTGACCAGTTGGCCGAGGAGTATGATGGGAGAGTAAAGATTGCCAAGTTAAATGTAGATGACAATGGAGAATTGGCAGCACAGTACAAGGTAATGAGTATACCTGCCTTATTAGTTTTTAAAGATGGTGAAGTGGTAAATCAGGCGATTGGAGCTAGACCCAAAAACGACCTAGAAAAAATGCTAGATAGCGTATTATAATACATCAAAAATGCTGCAAGACATACTTGAAGAGTACCGGCATAATTTGCTGAAAGCTGGTACTTTTTGCTTGAAATAATGGTAATGATTATCTATAATAAATACTAAGCAAATGATTATCTATTCAATGTGAGGAGATGGGAAGAATGGTAGATTTGAAGGAAGTACAACAAGTAGACCCAGAAGTGTTTGCAGCTATCGAAAGTGAGCTTGGCAGGCAAAGAACACATATAGAGCTTATAGCATCAGAAAACTTTGTTAGCCCTGCTGTAATGGAGGCCATGGGTACACATTTAACCAATAAATACGCAGAGGGCTATCCTGGCCGAAGATATTATGGAGGGTGTGAATTTGTAGATGTAGTTGAAACATTAGCCATTGAGAGGGCCAAAACTCTATTTGGCGCTGAACACGCAAATGTTCAGGCTCACTCGGGAGCGCAGGCCAATACAGCTGTATATTTTGCAATGCTTAAGCCTGGAGACACAATAATGGGCATGAATTTAGCCCACGGAGGACACTTGACCCATGGCAGCCCAGTAAACATCTCAGGTAAGTATTTCAATATAGTCCCATATGGCGTTAATGAGGCTACAGGAATGATAGAATATGACAAGGTCCTCGAACTGGCAAAAGAGTGCAGGCCAAAGATGATAGTAGCAGGAGCAAGCGCATATTCGCGAAAGTTAGATTTTAAAATATTTAAAGATATAGCTGATGAAGTTGGAGCATTATTGATGGTAGATATGGCCCATATTGCCGGACTGGTTGCAGCAGGCCTTCACCCCGATCCAGTTCCTTATGCGGATTTTGTGACCACCACTACCCACAAAACCCTACGGGGACCAAGGGGAGGCATGATTCTGTGTCGTAGTGAATATGCAAAGGATGTAGACAAGGCTATTTTCCCTGGAATTCAAGGTGGACCGCTTATGCATGTTATAGCAGCCAAGGCAGTATCATTTAAAGAAGCCATTGAACCACAATTTAAGGATTATCAAAGGCAGATAGTAAAAAATGCAGCTGCTCTCGCACAAGCTCTAGTCGACGAAGGATTTGACCTTGTTTCAGGTGGTACGGACAACCATCTTATGCTAGTTGATTTAAGAAACAAGGATATAACAGGTAAGGATGCTGAAAAGCTATTAGACAGGGTCCGGATAACAACAAATAAAAACACTATCCCAAATGATCCACAGAGCCCGTTTGTTACTAGTGGCATAAGACTAGGCACTCCTGCAGTTACGAGCAGGGGCATGAAGGAAGCTGAAATGGTGATGACAGCAAAAGCTATCCGGCTAGCGATAGAAAATATTGAGGAGAACGAGGAAGAAGTATTGTCGATTGTTGACAACCTATGCAACTCAAATCCTTTGTATCCTGAATACACGATTTAAATAAGGGAGGCTTCGGCCTCTTTTCTTTTATCCCCTTTTCAAAACTTAAGTCCAAAGGGTTAGATGCTCAAATCCGCACGAGTATAAGGGCTAGCTCGTTTGACTTTTGACAAGTCTGTATTATAGGATAAATGAAACAAGAGCTAAAACCTTAACAAGATGATCAAGGTGAGGCTTTAACCAAGATGAGGAGGGGTTTTTCCAGTGGAACAACAAATGCCTTTAGCAGCGAGGATGCGCCCTGTCACCTTAGACGAATTTGTGGGACAAGAGCATATAATCGGCAAGAACAAGCTACTTTATCGGGCAATCAAGGGCGATAGACTTTCTTCTGTTATATTTTATGGGCCTCCCGGTACAGGTAAAACGACCCTTGCCCATATAATTTCGCAGGAGACCCAGTATATATTTAAACAATTAAATGCTGTAACGGCTGGCGTCAAGGAAATACGTAATGCTGCCGCCGAGTCAAGAAATTATATGCTCAATCCTAAGGGCAAAATAATTTTATTCTTCGATGAGATACACCGGCTCAATAAAGGGCAGCAGGATGTCTTGTTACCCCATGTAGAGGAAGGCAACATTATTTTAATTGGTGCAACTACCGAAAATCCATACTTTGAGGTTAATAAGGCTCTTTTATCCCGTTCTACCTTGTTTAGGTTTGAACCCTTGAACCAAGAGGATATAAGAGGCCTGGTTCGAAGGACCCTTAGCGATAAGGACAAGGGATTGGGAGGATATAAAACACATATAGAGGACGATGCCCTTGACCATATAGTTAACTTGAGTGAGGGTGATGCAAGGGTAGCATTAAACACAATCGAGCTGGCGGTTTTAACTACAGAAAAAAACAGTGATGGTAGGATTTTGATAGATCTTGAAGTAGCGCAGGATTGCATCCAACAAAAGGCACTGAAGTATGACAGGGATGGAGACAATCATTATGATATAGTTAGCGCCTTTATAAAAAGCATGCGTAACTATATGGAGCCTGATGCAGTGCTTCATTACCTTGCCCGAATGATAGAATCAGGAGAAAAACCTGAGTTTATTGCTAGAAGGATTATCATTGCAGCTGCTGAGGATGTTGGATTAGCAAGTCCGACAGCGCTGACGGTTGCAGTTGCAGCAGCACAAGCTGTTGAAAAGGTAGGCTGGCCGGAGAGTAGGCTCATTTTAGCTGAGGCTGCCCTTATGGTAGCATGTTCACCCAAATCTAATTCCGTCTGTCTAGGCATTGACAAGGCTTTGGCTGATGTTCGAAGGAAGCCCATTGGTCAGGTGCCGACTCATTTGAGAGACGCCCACTACAAGGGAGCTAAAGAGCTAGGTCATGGAAAGGGCTACAAATATTCACATGATTATCCCATGGGGAGTGCCAAACAGCAGTATTTGCCTGATGAACTAGAGGGAGTAGAGTACTATTCTCCAAAGAAGTCAGGACAGGAAGCCAAAATCCTTAAAAGAATGGAATTTTTAAAGAAAAATACAGGTCAGAAAAAATAGGACATATCCAAGTTACAACAATAGAAGAACATATAAAGAACCGCATTTTTAATGTTGACAAGTTTACTAGGGTATGATAATATATCCGTGTAAACCCTAGTAAACTAGTCGGGTATGGAGGTGCAGACAAATGAAGCTATCTACCAAGGGTAGATATGGAGTAAAGGCAATGCTTGACTTAGCCCTGCATTCCGGCGAGGATCCAACACCAATAAAGGAAATTGCCAACAGGCAAGGGCTCTCAGAGCCATATCTGGAACAGCTTGTATCCAGCTTGAGAAAGGCTGGGCTTGTCAAAAGCGTGAGAGGAGCTCAAGGTGGGTATTTATTGGCCAGGACTCCGGATAATATTACAGTAGGAGATATAATACGCACTTTAGAGGGCACAATGGCACCTGCTGACTGTGTAGCTGAGGATGCTGTAAACTGTGAAAAGGCTGACAATTGTGTTACCAGAGGAGTGTGGGAAAAGATGCGAGATAGTGTAAACGAAGTAGTTGATGCCATAACATTGCAGGATATGGTTGATGATTACAGGGCTATCAATAAACAATAATTATAACTCTATTAAATTTTCTTATCAAAGGAGCTATATTAATGGGACAAAAGGTATATTTAGATCATGCAGCAACAACACATACAAGGCCAGAAGTACTAGAGGAGATGCTACCCTATTTCACGCAAAAGTTTGGAAATGCGTCAAGTGTACACAGTTTTGGACGTGAGGCAAGACGGACCCTGGACAAGGCTAGGGGAAGAACAGCCAAGGCTATAAAAGCGGAGCCAAGTGAAATACACTTTACTTCAGGAGGCAGCGAGTCTGACAACTTGGCTGTAAAAGGCGTTGCACTGGCAAACAAAAAGAAGGGTAACCATATCATCACTAGCTCTATAGAACATCCTGCGGTATTAGATACATGCAAGTATCTAGAGAAGGAAGGCTTTAAAGTGACCTATCTGCCTGTGGATAAGTATGGCTTAGTTTCGCCATCGGACTTAAAACAAGCTATTACAGATAAAACGATCTTAATATCTGTCATATTTGCAAATAATGAGATAGGTACTATACAACCTATAAAAGAGATAGGCCAGATAGCAAAGGAACACAAAATATACTTTCACACCGATGCAGTACAAGCTGTCGGAAATGTCCCTATTGATGTAAATGAATTGAATATAGACTTGCTTTCATTATCCGCCCACAAATTCTACGGCCCCAAAGGTGTAGGTGCCCTTTATATTAGGAGAGGTGTAAAGGTAACACCTTGTATACATGGTGGAACACAGGAACGAAATAAAAGGGCTGGCACTGAGAACTTACCGGCTATAGTAGGCTTAGGCAAAGCAATTGAGTTGGCTGTTGAAAATATTGAAGAGAAGAACAAAAGGCTCATGGCTATGAGAGATAGGCTGATACATGAGATCATGTCAAGCGTAGAACATACAAAACTAAACGGTCATCCAGACAAAAGGCTACCAGGTAACATAAACCTGAGCTTTGAGTTTATTGAGGGCGAGGCATTACTACTTAGCCTCGACCTAAAGGGCGTCGCAGGTTCCAGTGGGTCTGCATGTACATCCGGATCCTTGGACCCGTCCCATGTATTGCTAGCAATCGGACTGTCCCATGAGATTGCACATGGATCCTTAAGACTGACCCTTGGAGATGAAAACACCGAAGAAGAGATAGATTATGTATTAGAGGTGCTTCCCGAGATAGTAAATAAGCTGAGGGAGATGTCGCCGCTTTTCATACAAAATAAGGGAGGTCTAGAATATGTATAGTGAAGAGGTAATGGATCATTTTACGAATCCACGAAATGTTGGAGAAATAGAAAATGCTGATGGAGTAGGCCAGGTAGGCAATGCTAAATGCGGAGATATCATGAAGGTATCTATTAAAATAGAAGATGACATAATAAAAGACATTAAGTTTAAGACCTTCGGATGTGGAGCGGCTATAGCAACAAGTAGTATGTCTACTGAGCTTATTAAGGGTAAAAACATACACGAGGCACTAAAGATTACAAATAAAACTGTAACTGATGCCTTAGGTGGACTTCCACCGGTGAAATTGCATTGTTCTGTCTTAGCAGAGGAAGCAGTTAAATTGGCCATCGAGGACTACCTTGAAAAACAGAAATAATGGAATGCTAAAAATGGTATAAATTTATAGTGGACGATTTGTCACCCCTTGAGTAGGCACCTGGAGAAACCTGGGCCACGCAAAGGGGTTTTTTGTTTTTCATATAGGGTCTTTCATTTAATTTCATAAG
>DASRNC010000150.1:0-3931 GCA_035647595.1 Bacillota bacterium
GTAATTAATGAGTACATTTTGTCCCCTATAAAAAGAGGGGCAGTAAATAATAAAAAGGAGAGGTAGAACATGAGAAAAAAGAAGTTATCAGTAGCACTTATGGCCTTAGTATTAGTTTTAGTATTGGCAGCATGTAAAGGCGGCATACCAAGTTATGATTTGGAGATAGACCCCAAAACTGGAGCAGGTACTGCTAGCTATACAATTAGAGTAGCCAAGAACGATGCACCCGAGGTTGGTAATAACTTTGACAAGCCAGAAAACCCAGAAGATCCTGGTTATATCAAGTCACCAGAGGCACTTTTAGACTTGTTTAAAGGTAAAGTACCTGCAGGCTACACTGTTACTATGAAGGACGAGCCGAATATGGTGGAAAATGATGAGGGCAAAGAATTTGATCATGGTAATTATGCATATACCCTCACCTTTAGTTTTAAAGATATTGAGGATTACAACAATAAAATCATGAGCCTAGTTGGCCAAGGTAGCTGGGATGGCGCAAATGCTAGTGCCAAAGCTGCTGCTGAGGAATCAGGACGTACGTTTGTAGCAATCGAACCAGCCAAGATGACTGTAGAAGTTAATGGTGATAAGCAAACAGTTAATTTTGTAGAAGACCTACGCATAATAGATGTTATCAGCTATTGGGCATCTGCAGAGCTAAGATTAGATACAACAGGCGTATTCAATGATTTATTTGCACCTGATAATCCGGCGACCTATGAAAACACTGTGAACCTTGATCTTGCTAGGTATTCTATCAAGTTTGGTGATACTGTTCAGGAATATAGACATAGTGATGGACCAGAGGTTTCATTGTCAGCTACTGTTGATGTACCAACACAGGAAGAAAAAGATGCAGCACAAGATGAAGAAGCGACCAACCCCAAAACTGGCAGTTCGTCTGTGATACCTGTTTTAGCACTAGCAGCTGTTTCATTGGGTGGTATCATGGCTGCTAAGAAAAGAAAATAATAGTAAGATTACCTTTCCATATAAAATAAAACTAATATTACCCTATATAGACCCCTCCAAAGAATCTATATAGTGGACATATGACAATTATAGTCACCAAAAAACATCCTTAAACCCTCATCCAAGGGCTTAGGGATGTTTTGCTTTCATTGGAGGAAGGCACCAATCTTTTTTTAGCCATAATGAATTGAAACAAGCAGGGTTTACACTTGGCTTGCTTTATGGGGCCTGTATGTTTATAATTAGCATTAAGTCAATGGCCCCATAGAAGGTGCAAAATATGTATGTGCTAAGGGCTGAAAATGGAGGTTTAACATTGGATAGCTATTTGACCCTGGACGGGCCAATTGCCCATGAAATAGTAATAAACAAATCCAGGTTTATAGGACTGACATATGGGGTAGAGAGGGAGGAAGATATTGCTCTTTGTCTAGACGATTCAAAGGATAGGTATCCGCGGGCTAGTCACTACTGCTATGGGGCTGTTATAGGTCTTGGTGGTTTGTTGCAGCGATTTTCAGATGACGGTGAGCCAGGTGGTACTGCCGGTATGCCCATCCTGCAAGTATTGCTGCAAAGGGAGCTTAAAAATGTGCTCATTATTGTGGTTAGGTATTTTGGTGGTGTCAAGCTAGGGGCCGGAGGTTTGGTCCGTGCATATACAAGGTCAGCAGTGGAGGCTGCGGACAAGGCTGGAGTTGTAAGGATGACCCTTAGCAGCCGTAGCATTATTACACTGGCCTATTCCCTTCTTGGCAGCCTAGAGTACTTTCTCAGGCAAAACAATATTTTGATAAGGGATATGGTATATGGTGAAAAGGTTAGTATTGAGATAGTAACCAAAATGCCCTGGGAGGAGTTTACTCAAAAAGTAATGGATGTGGCTAGCGGCGATGTTAAGATAGAGCGCCTTGATAACGAGTATTATAAGTGGAAGGATGAGGTATAAATGCTAGAGGGTTTGAAGGAACAAGTACTAGGGGCCAATCTTGAGCTCCCCCAAAAGGGGCTTGTGGTATATACATGGGGCAATGTTAGTGGGATAGACAGGAAAAAGGGACTGGTGGTAATAAAGCCAAGCGGAGTACCCTATGATGATTTGTCTGTCCAGGACATGGTAGTAACTGACCTTGAGGGAAATGTCGTGGAGGGTTCCTACAGGCCCTCCTCCGACCTTGATACACACTTAGAGTTATACAAGGGTTTTAAAGATATAGGAGGTATTGTGCATACCCACTCAGCCTGGGCTACCATATGGGCACAGGCAGGCTATCCTATACCGGCCCTGGGCACGACCCATGCTGATTACTTTTACGGTGATATCCCCTGTACACGGAAAATGACAGGTGATGAAATAAAGGGTGATTATGAATTGTTGACAGGCTCGGTTATTCTCCAAGCCTTTAAAGATATAAATCCTGTGCATATGCCAGGAGTTTTGGTAAACAACCATGGTCCCTTTAGCTGGGGCAAGGATGCTGCTCAGGCAGTTCATAATGCAGTAGTCTTGGAGGAACTTGCTAAAATGGCATATCATACAGTTATCTTAAATCCGGATATAGGGCCGATAGAAAAGAGCCTTCTTGACAAGCATTTTTTACGTAAGCATGGTGAAGGCGCATATTATGGACAAAAATAATGGAAGACATAAATAGACTAAGATTAAAAACAGGATAAAGTCTATTTGACTAAATAAAGAGGAGTTGATGATCCTGCTTGAGGAACGGTTGGTAGTATTTACAGGTCATTTTGGCAGTGGTAAGACAGAACTATCAATAAACTATGCATTGGAGGCACTGGACTCATATGAAAAAGTGATCCTTGTTGACCTTGATATAGTAAACCCCTTTTTTAGGACAGCGGAGGTTAAGGAGGAGCTGGAGGAGGCTGGCCTTAAGATATACATGCCAAACTTTGCTACTAGCTCTGTAAATATTCCGTCACTGCCGGCAGACATGTACTCGGTTTTTGCCGACAAGACTGCAAAGGTCATATTTGACGTGGGCGGTGATGGGGACGGTGCCAGGGCCCTCGGGGTTTTCAACCCCTATTTTAAGAAGGAAGACTATAGGATGTTTTATGTTGTCAATACAAAAAGACCACTGACCAGCAGGGTGGATCAGATAGTAGAGATGAAGGATTCAATAGAGGCAAGCTCTAGGCTAAAGGTTACTGACATTATTAATAACACAAACCTTTCTTATGAGACCCAACCCTGTGATATAATTAAGGGACAGCTTTTGGTTGACAGGGTATCACAAGAGACAAGGATACCAATTCCATATATTTCTGCTACAAAAGATATAATAGATGGATTACCTGAGGATCTTAGGCCGGAATTATTTCCCCTAAGATTGTACATGAAACCTCCCTGGAGACAGGGAGATAAATAGGCAACAAGACCTGCTTTTATAGGAGCAGGGTCTTTTAGAGTAGAAAAGGGGGTCTTAAATAGTGGCAAGGGTTACTTTTGATGAAGAATTGTGTAAGGGCTGTGGTCTATGCGTTACTGTATGTCCCAAGAAAATAGTCTTGATGGAAACAGACCGGATCAATACAAAGGGCTACCACCCAGCAGCTGTTCATGATATGGACAAGTGCACGGGTTGCAAGGCATGTGCTATGATGTGTCCTGATGTAGTTATAGAAGTAGAAAAGTAGGTTTGGAGGTTTAATAGATGGCAAAGGTTTTGATGAAGGGCAATGAGGCTATAGCAGAGGCTGCTATCCAAGCAGGTTGCTATTACTTTTTTGGATACCCAATTACACCACAAAATGAACTGCCTGCATATATGGCAAAAAGACTGCCTGAGGAAGGTGGTTGCTTTTTGCAGGCGGAGAGCGAGATTGCAGCTATAAATATGGTCTATGGAGCAGCAGGAGCAGGTGCCAGGGTTATGACTTCGTCCTCTAGTCCAGGCATAAGCCTAAAGCAAGAGGGCATATCCTATATAGC